>CBFGOU010000033.1:0-16662 GCA_965650445.1 uncultured Oxalobacteraceae bacterium
TTCGTAGCCAAGTACTCTATCCAGCTGAGCTACAGCCGCGAAGGCAAGCATTATATCAGCTTCGTTTAATTTCTGAAACCCCGGAAGGTGCCATCGTTTCACTTGCTGTCTTCGATGATGCTAAGTTCCGTCGAAGAAGCAGCATTGTAGGGGCACCGCCGTGGTTTGTCCAGTGCGCGTTACACGACGTTGATCGGCGCGCCGTCCACGAAGGCTTCGATGTTATCGATCAGCATATCGGCCAGGGTTTGCATCGCCCCCGTGCTGGCCCATGCCACGTGCGGGGTGAGGATGAAGTTGGGCAGGTGCAGCGCCAGCAACGGGTTCTCTGGTGAAGGCGGCTCCTGGCTGAGCACATCAAAGGCGGCCCCGCCGATGCTGCCTGCGCGCAGCGCCTGCGCCAGCGCCGCTTCGTCGACCAGGCCGCCGCGCGCCGTGTTGATCAGCAGCGCGTGCGGGCGCATGCTGGCCAGCTCGGCTGCGCCGATCAGGTTGCGGGTGCTGTCGGTCAGCGGCAGGTGCAGGCTGATCACGTCGCAGCTGCGCAGCAGTTCGTCCAGCGCGACATTGTTTACCTCCGGCTCGAGCACCGGACGGCGCGAGGCCACGCTGACCTGCATGCCGAAGGCGCGTCCGATGGCGGCCACGCGCTGGCCCAGCGCGCCGTAGCCGACGATGCCGAGGCGGCTGCCGGCCAGGTCGGCGATCGGATGGTCGAGCAGGCAAAAGCGCGTCGACGCCGGCCAGCGCCCGGCCTCGACATCGGCGCTGTAGGCGCGAAGATTGCGCCGCAGCGCCAGGATCAGCGCGAAGCAGTGCTCCGGCACCGACACCAGCGAATAGTTGCGGATGTTGGCCACCACGATGCCGCGCGCGCGGCAGGCCGCCAGGTCGATATTGTCGGTGCCGGTGGCGGCCACGGCGATCATGCGCAGCTGCGGCAGCCGCTCCAGGTCGGCGGCGCGGATCGGCACCTTGTTGGAAATCGCGATGGTGGCGCCCTCCAGGCGTTCGACCACCTGCTGGGCGGCGGTGGCGCCGTGCTCGCGCCACTGGTGCGCAAAGCGCGGCCGGCGTACGTTGGCGATGAGGCTGTCGCGGTCGAGGAAAACAATTTGTTCGGTCATGTCAGGTTCTCTTGAGGTGCAAACGTGGATCGGCGGCAAACAGCTCGGCGACCCATTCGACAAACACGCGCACCTTGGCCGACAGGTGGCGGTTCTGCGGGTAGACCACGTGGATCGGCAGCGGCGGGGTGGTCCAGTCCTGCAGCATCAGTTCCAGCTCGCCCGTGGCGAGCAGCGGATCGGCCATATAAGTGGGCAGCTGCATCATGCCCAGGTCGCGCATCCCGGCGCCCAGGTACAGCATGGGATCGTTCACCGCCAGGCAGCTGGGCATGGGAACGTCGACCCGTTCTTCGCCGCGTTCGAATTCCCAGTCATAGGTCTTGCCGGTCTTGGAGGCGAAATAATTAATCGCGCGGTGTCCGGCCAGCTCGCCGGGGTGGCGCGGGCGGCCGTGCCTGGCCAGGTAGGCCGGGGTGGCGCAGGTGACGAAATTCATCATGCCGATGCGGCGCGCGATCAGCGGCGAGTCGTTCAGCTTGCCGCCGCGGATGGCGCAGTCGACGCCTTCTTCGATCAGGTCGACCTGGCGGTCGCCCACGCCCAGGTCGAGGCGGATGTCTGGAAAGCGATGGAAAAAGTCGGGCAGGGCCGGCACCATGATGTCGTGCGCCATGCCGGCCATGCTGTCCACCCGCAGCCGTCCGCTGGGGCTGGCGCGGCTGCGCGAGAGCGACTCCTCCGCTTCGCGCACATCCGACAAAATGCGCAGGCAACGCTCGTAATAGGCGGCGCCGTCGGCGGTCACGCTGACCTGGCGCGTTGTGCGGTGCAGCAATTTTACCTGAAGCGATTGTTCCAGCTGTTGAACCAGGGTGGACACGGTCGCCTTTGGCACCTGCATGGCTTCCGACGCGCGCGTAAAGCCGCCCGCGTCGACCACCTGCACAAACACTTCCATTGCCTGTAATTTATTCATGAGCTCGCCTATTGTTCTGATTCTTGAACAATCAATTCGGGTTTGGCATCTTTATCAGATTGTAGATCAAGTTTAAAGTGACCGTACTGCATCAAAAAGATGCTGCTGTTAAAGAAAGAAGGGAGTGTTCAAAATGAAAGTTCATCATGGCTTGGTTGCGCTGGCCGCCTTTGTACTGGCGACGGTATTGCTGACCGGTACTTTCCTGTCTGAACAGTTTCCCCTGGCAGCACAGGCGCACAGTGTCGGTTTTGATGCGCTCGCACATAGCATTTTCGACGGCGCGGTGGGCAAATAATGAAACCGGCCGAGCTGCCCCAGCTGAAGATCCGCGAACTCGAAGTGGGCGGCGCCCAGGGGCCCTTGGGCGCGCGCCTGTACAGCGGCGGCGATGGCGGCAAACGCGATGGCTTGATCGTGTTCTTCCACAGCGGCGGTTTCGTCGGTGGCGATCTGGACGAAGCGGACATCTTCCTGCGCCACCTGGCCTCGTGTTCGTCGCAGCAGCTGGTGCTGGCCTCGCGCTACACGCTGGCCACCGAGCGGCCGTTTCCAGCCGCGGCCGAAGATGCGCATGCGGTACTGGTATGGGCCAAGAAGAACAAAGCCAAGCTGGGCTGGACCGGCAAGCGGCTGGTCGTCGCGGGGATCGAGGCGGGCGCCAATCTGGCGGCCGTGTGCTCCCTGATGGCGCGCGACCGTGGCGGCCCGCCCGTGGCCGGGCAGATCCTGATCATGCCGATGCTCGATCCCGGCCTGTCGACCGGCTCGATGCGCGAAGTGCCCAGCGACGCCAGCATGGCCTGCGTGGCCGATACCTGCGCGGCCAGCTACCGCGGCTATCTGCCCAATGCGGCTGACCGTGCCCATCCGTATGCGTCGCCGCTGCAATCGAGCCGGCTCAAGAATCTGCCGCCGGCGCTGATTCTGTCGGCCGAGGACGATCCCTTGCGCGATGAGGCTGAACAATACGGCGCCAAGCTGAGCACCTGCGGCGTGACCACCACCGTCAAGCGGATGGCGCCGGTCAAGTTGCAAGACGCGGGCGCGCGCAACGAATGCGCCTGCAAGGCCGTCGCCCTGCAGGAAATCGGCAGTTTCATGTTGGCCCTGAGCGAGACGCGTTGTCCCGACGCACCACCAGGCAGCGTGCCCGAGTAGAGGCATAGCGCTCCTGCGCTTCCCCCAGGGGAGCGCCAAACACAAGTTACCCCCGCGCAGCTGCCCGAGTATCCCTCGCGCAGCGTGCGGGCCCATTTCGCCTTTTCGCTGTGCAGCAGGACCGTTTGCCGCCAGATTCACCGCCATTTTCATTCACAAAAGGAATAATATGAAAACGAATAAACTACGACTCGCGCCAATCGCGGCCGTGTTAGCGCTCACCGGCCTGGTGGCCTTCTCCCTGTCCGGCTGCACCGAAGCCAATTCCCACGCCGCCCCCGCAGCCGCGCCGGCCGGCCCGCCGGTGACCGCCGCCACCGTTATCGAGCGCCAGATCACCGAAACCCAGGAATTCTCGGGCCGGCTGGAAGCGGTCGAAAGTGTCGACATCCGCTCGCGCGTGGGCGGCTTCATCACCGATATCCGCTTCAAGCCGGGCAGCCTGGTCAAGAAAGGCGACGTGCTGTTCGTGATCGACCCCCGCCCGTTCACCGCCGAAGCCGCGCGCGCCGAAGCGGCCGCCGTTTCGGCCCAGGCCAAGGCCAACCTCGCCAAAGTGGAACTGGCGCGCGCCGAACGCCTGCTGGCCGACAAAGCCATCGCCCAGCGCGAGTTCGACGAAAAAGCCTCCAGCGTCAAGCAGCTCGACGCCGATGCCGGCGCCGCCCGCGCGTCGCTCGAAGCGGCCCGCCTGAACCTGAACTACACCCGCGTGGTGGCGCCGATCAGCGGGCGCGTCTCGAAGGCCGAAGTCACCACCGGCAACCTGATCGACGGCAGCACCGTCCTGACCTCGGTGGTATCGAACAATCCGATCTACGCCAGCTTTGACGGTGACGAAGACACCTTCCTGCGGGTCGGGCGCACCGCCCAGAAAGGAGGCGCGGTACCGGTCAAGGTCGGCCTGGCCAACGAAGCGGGCTTTCCGCACGAAGGCAAGCTCGAATTCGTCGACAACCGGCTCGACGCCACCACCGGCAGCGTGCGCATGCGCGCCACCTTCGAGAACGCCGACAACGCGCTCGTCCCCGGCCTGTTCGCCCGCGTCCAGCTGGGCGGCACCAGCGCCAACCAGATCAAGGCGATCCTGATCAGCGACCGCGCCGTCGGCACCGACCAGAACCGCAAATTCGTCTACGTGGTCAAGCCCGACAACACCGCCGAATACCGCGCCGTGACGCTCGGCCCCACGGTCGACGGCCTGCGCGTGGTGCGCGACGGCGTCAAGCCGGGCGAGAAGATCGTGGTCAACGGCCTGCAGCGTGTGCGTCCCGGCGCTCCCATCAGCGCGCAGCTGGTGGCGATGCAAGGCGACGGCAAAACCGAGCTCAAACTGGCCGATGCCGGTACGGGTACGAAAGGGTAGTAAATGAATATCTCCAAAGTCTTTATCGACCGGCCGATCTTCGCGGCCGTGCTGTCGATCCTGGTGTTCGTGGCCGGCCTGCTGGCGATCTTCAAGCTGCCGGTGTCCGAATACCCGGATGTGGTGCCGCCGTCCGTGGTGGTGCGCGCCATGTACCCGGGCGCCAATCCCAAAGTCATCGCTGAAACCGTTGCCGCGCCCATCGAGGAGCAGATCAACGGCATCGAGAACATGCTCTACATGTCCTCGCAAAACACCAGCGACGGCGCCATGGCGCTGACCGTGACGTTCAAGGTCGGCACCGACATCGACCAGGCCGAGTCGCAGGTGCAGAACCGCATCCAGCGCGCGCTGCCGCGCCTGCCCGAGGAAGTGCGCCAGATCGGCGTCACGGCCGTGAAAAGCTCGCCCAACCTGACCATGGTGGTGCACCTGGTCAGTCCCACCGGCCGCTACGACGACGTCTACCTGCGCAACTACGCGGTCCTGAACATCAAGGATGAACTGGCGCGCATTCCCGGCATGGGCGAGGTGCAGCTGTTCGGCGCCGGCGACTACGCCATGCGCATCTGGCTCGATCCGCAGAAGGTGGCCGCGCGCGGCATGACCGCCGGCGACGTGGTCGGCGCCATCCGCGAACAGAACGTGCAGGTGGCCGCCGGTGTCGTGGGCGCGTCGCCCAGCAAGGATGCCGAGTTCCAGCTGACCGTCAACACCCAGGGCCGCCTGACCTCGATCGAGGAATTCGGCGACATCATCGTGCGCACCGGGAGCGACAGCGCGATCACCCGCCTGAAGGACGTGGCACGGCTGGAGCTGGGTTCCAATTCCTACGCCCTGCGCTCGCTGCTGAACAACAAGTCGGCCGCAGCCATCGGCATCTCCGAAGCGCCGGGTTCGAACGCACTGCAGCTGTCGACCGACGTGCGCGCCAAGATGGCTGAACTGAAGAAGAACTTCCCCGAGGGCGTGGACTTCGACGTGGTCTACGATCCGACCCAGTTCGTGCGCGAATCGATCCAGGCCGTCGTCCACACCCTGCTCGAAGCGGTGGCCCTGGTGGTGCTGGTCGTGATCGTCTTCCTGCAAACCTGGCGCGCTTCGATCATCCCGCTGCTGGCGGTGCCGGTGTCGATCATCGGCACCTTCGCCGTCATGCTCGGTTTCGGCTTTTCGATCAACACGCTGTCCCTGTTCGGCCTGGTGCTGGCCATCGGTATCGTGGTCGACGACGCCATCGTGGTGGTGGAAAACGTCGAACGCAATATCGCCAACGGCCTGAGCCCGCGCGACGCCACCATCCAGGCAATGAAGGAAGTCTCCGGCCCGATCATCGCCATCGCCCTGGTGCTGTGCGCGGTGTTCGTGCCGATCGCCTTCGTGTCCGGCCTGTCGGGCCAGTTCTACCGCCAGTTCGCGCTGACGATCGCGATTTCGACCGTCATTTCGGCATTCTCTTCGCTGACCCTGTCGCCGGCGCTGGCCGCATCGCTGCTCAAGCCGCACGACGCGCCGAAAGACGCGCTGACACGCGCCATGGACAAGCTGTTCGGCCGCTTCTTCGCCTGGTTCAACCGCTTCTTCGGGCGCGCCTCGACCCGCTATGAAGCCGGCGTGAACGGCGTCCTGAAACGCAAGAGTGCCGCCATCGGCGTGTACGTGCTGCTGGCCATTGCCGCCGCCTTCATGTTCCGCGCCGTGCCGCCGGGCTTCGTGCCGGCCCAGGACAAGCAGTACCTGGTCGGCTTCGCCCAGCTGCCGGACGCCGCTTCGCTCGAACGCACCGACGCGGTGATCCGCCAGATGTCCGACATCGCGGCCAAGGTGCCGGGTGTGGAATCGTCGGTGGCCTTCCCGGGCCTGTCGATCAACGGCTTTACCAATGCGCCCAACGCCGGCATCGTGTTCATCACGCTCAAGCCGTTCGGCCAGCGCAAGGGAGCGGCCCTGTCGGGCGGCGCCATCGCCCAGGAAGTCAACAAGCGCCTCGGCGCGATCCAGGATGCCTTCATCATGGTGTTCCCGCCGCCGCCCGTGAACGGCCTGGGCACCATCGGCGGCTTCAAGATGATGATCGAGGACCGCGGCAATGTCGGCTTCGATGAGCTGTACCAGAGCGTGCAGGCGCTGCAGGCCAAGGCCGCGCAGGACCCCAAGCTGGCCGGCGTGTTCTCCGGCTTCCAGATCAACGTGCCGCAGCTGTTCGCCGATGTCGACCGGGTCAAGGCCAAGCAGCTGGGCGTGCCGCTTTCGACCATCTACCAGACCTTGCAGATCAATCTGGGGTCGCTGTACGTGAACGACTTCAACCAGTTCGGCCGTACCTATCAGGTGCGGGTGCAGGCTGATGCGCCGTTCCGTTCGCAGGCCGAGCAGATTGCCCAGCTCAAGGTCCGCAACGACAAAGGCGAGATGATTCCGCTGTCGTCGCTGATGCGCGTCAAGGACAGCTATGGCCCGGACCGCGTGCAGCGTTATAACGGCTACGTGGCGGCCGAAGTCAACGGCGCCGGCGCGCCCGGCGTGTCGTCCGGCCAGGCCCAGGCCGCGCTGGAAAAGATCGCCGCCGAAGTGCTGCCCAAAGGCGTGAGCTACGAATGGACCGACCTGACCTATCAGGAGATTTTGTCGGGTAACACGATGGTGCTGGTATTCCCGCTGTGCGTGCTGCTGGTGTTCCTGGTGCTGGCCGCCCAGTACGAAAGCTGGACCCTGCCGCTGGCGGTGATCCTGATCGTGCCGATGTCGATCCTGTGCGCCCTCATCGGCGTCAAGCTGACCGGCGGCGACAACAACATCTTCACCCAGATCGCGCTGTTCGTGCTGGTCGGCCTGGCGTCCAAGAATGCGATCCTGATCGTCGAATTTGCGCGCGAACTGGAAGACCACGGCCGGACGGTGGTGCAGGCAGCGCTGGAAGCCTGCCGCCTGCGTCTGCGTCCGATTCTGATGACGTCGATCGCCTTCATCATGGGCGTGATACCGCTGGTGTTCTCCAGTGGCGCGGGCGCCGAGATGCGCCATGCGATGGGCGTGGCCGTTTTCGGCGGCATGCTCGGCGTGACCTTCTTCGGCCTGTTCCTGACACCGGTGTTCTACGTCCTGCTGCGCACCCTGGCGCGCAAACTGGAACGCAAAACCCACGCGGCCCCGGCCACCACCCAACTCGAAGGAGCCATTTGATGAAGCGCCTTGTTACCCCACTGCTGACGGCGCTGATACTGGCCGGCTGCTCGACGGTGCCTGAACTGAAGGCGCCGGTTATCGACACCCCGGCCGCGTTCAAGGAATCGTCCACGCCGCTGGTGGCTTCCGACGGCACCCGCTGGCAGGTGGCCAGGCCGGCCGAAGCGCAGCCGCGCGGACGCTGGTGGCTGGCCTTCAACGACCAGGCGCTCACCGGCCTGATCGACGAAGCCACCGCCGCCAACGCCACCTTGCAAGTGGCCGCCGCCCGCGTCAAGCAGGCAAGGGCGATCGCCGGTATCGCCGAAGCCGACCGCGTGCCGCAGATCGGCGCCGGCATCGGCGCCCAGCGCAGCCGCATCTCCACCCTGGCGGCCGGGCTGCCGGACGGCGCCGACGTGCCGCGCGCCAGCACCTACCAGGCCAGGCTGACCGCCAGCTACGAGGTCGACCTGTTCGGCCGCGTTGCGGCCAATACCTCGGCCGCGCAGGCCGATGCGGCGGCATCCGAGGCGACCTACAACTCGGTGCTGCTGTCGCTGCAGGCGGACGTGGCGCAGACCTATTACCGTCTGCGCGCCATCGACGCCGAGCTGGCCACCTTGCGCCGCACCGTGGAGCTGCGCACCCAGAGCGTGAAGATCAGCCAGAGCCGCTTCGACAACGGCGACATCGGCGAATTCGATCTGGCGCGGGCCCGCACCGAGCTGGCCACCGCCAAGGCCGAAGCCATCGGCGCCGAGCGTCAGCGGGTGCGCAACGAACACGCGCTGGCGGTCCTGCTGGGCAAACCGGCGGCCGCGTTCACCGCCCAGGCCAACCCGCTCGACGGCACCGCGCTGCCGGCCATTCCCGCCGGGTTGCCATCGCGTCTGCTGGAGCGCCGGCCCGACATCACGGCCGCGCAGCGCGCCATGATCGCCGCCAACGCCCGTATCGGCGTGGCCAGGTCGGCCATGTTCCCGGCGCTGACCCTGACCGGCGCCCTGGGTACCGAGACCGCCAGCGGCGGCAATCTGTTCAGCTGGAGCGCACGTTCCTGGGTACTGGGCGCCTTGCTGTCGATGCCGATCATCGACGGTGGCCGCAACCGCGCCAACATCGCGCGCAGTGAAGCGCAGTTGGAAGAGTCGGTGGCGTCCTACCGCCAGAACGTGCTGGGCGCGTTTGCCGAGGTCGAGGACAATCTGGCCGGCCTGCGCATCCTGGCAGGGCAGCGCAGCGAAATCGATGCGGCGGTGGTGGCGGCACGCCGCTCGGCCGAGCTGGCGCAAAAGCTGTACGATGCCGGCCGTTCGAGCTATCTGGACCTGCTCGATGCGCAGCGCAACCTGGCGGCGGTCGAACGCAGTGCGGTCCAGCTGCGCGGCGATCAGGCCGTGACGACGATCGCGCTGATCCGTTCGCTCGGCGGTGGCTGGGAAACCCAGGCCGCGCTGTAAAAAAATGCCGTTCAGCGTGAGCTGAACGGCATCGCAAGCGGCAGGGGGCGGCCGCGCGTTGACAATCTTGACGCACGCGGCTCCAGGCCGCGTGCGCGACCGAAACTTATTTCGTCGCTGCGTCTTTCTTCGCGTCAGCAGCTTCGATTTTCTTCTCAGCAGTAGCTTCCGCTTTGGCCTTGGCGGCTTTCTTGTGCGCCTTGGCTTTGGTCTTGGTCGCGTCGGCGTTGGCCTTGGTCATTTCTTCGTGCGCTTCGGCACCTTTCTTTTCCAGCTTCGCATCGGCCTTGGCCGCTGCTTTGGTTTCCTTGGCTTCTGCCTTCGCTACCTTGGCATCGGCTTTCGCCGCATGCGTTGCGGGCGCGGTGGACGTCGCTGGGGTGGCAGGCGTTTGAGCGAATACCGAGGTAGCAAACAGACCGGCGATCAGGGTGGCGACGATTTTATTCATGATGTGTTTCCTCTGTGTAGGTATATGGTGGAACAGGTTCGTGGTTGTTACATGGACATAAACGGCGGCCCTGGGCGTCGGGTTGACGCATTTACACTTGCTTACAAACGCCCCACGGTTAGCTAACGAACAGTGGCGCGGCGCGGGCAGCTCTAGACTCGGCACATTCCCAGCCCAGGTCTGCCGCCATGCCCGACGCGCTCAAAGTCTACAAAGCCAAACGCGACTTTCACATCACATCCGAGCCGGCCGAAGGCGGCATGCCCGGCAAGGACGCCTTGAGCTTCGTGATCCAGAAGCACTGGGCCAGCCGCCTGCACTACGACTTCCGCCTCGAACTGGACGGCACCATGAAAAGCTGGGCCGTACCGAAAGGGCCGAGCTACGATACCCACGACAAGCGCATGGCCGTGCACGTGGAAGACCATCCGATTTCCTACTCCGACTTCGAAGGCACGATTCCGGAGAAGCAGTACGGCGCGGGCAAGGTGATCATCTGGGACAAGGGCACCTGGGAACCGCTGGACGATCCGCGCAAGGGGTACACGGACGGCAATCTGAAGTTCGAGCTGCACGGCCACAAAATGCACGGCAGGTGGGTGCTGGTGCGCATGAAGGGCAAGGGCGAAAAGCAGGAGCCCTGGCTGCTCATCAAGGAGATGGACGACTACGCCCGGCCCGCCGACGAGTATTCCGTCGTCGACGAAATGCCCGACAGCGTCAAGACCTTGCCGATGCCGGACCAGCCGAAGGCCGCGCGCAAGTCCAGACGCTCGACGCCGGAAGGCGCCGTCAAGGCCGCGCTGCCCGACTCGCTCGCGCCCGAACTGGCCACCCTGGTGGACAAGCCGCCCGCCACGCCCGAGGACTGGCTGTTCGAGGTCAAGTTCGACGGCTACCGGCTGCTGGCGCGCGTGCAGGGCAGGGACATCAGGCTGTTCACCCGCAATGGCCACGACTGGACCCACAAGCTGTCCAGGCTGCATGCCGCGCTGCTGAAGATGAAGCTTCCCGATGGATGGTACGACGGCGAAATCGTCGTGCACGACGAAGCCGGCACGCCCAATTTCGGCCTGCTGCAGCAAGCCTTCGATGGCGCCAACACCAGCGACATCGTGTATTTCGTCTTCGATTGTCCCTACCTGAACGGTTACGATCTGCGCGAGGTGCCCTTGATCGAACGGCGCGCGCTGCTGGAAAAGGCGCTGGCCAGGGCGGCGCCGGACAGCGTGCGTTTTTCCAGCCAATTCGGTACCGATCCGGACGAGCTGGTGGCGGCGGCCTGCAAGCTGGGCCTCGAAGGCGTGATCGGCAAGCGGCGCGATTCGCGTTACGTGACACGGCGCTCGCCGGAGTGGATCAAACTGAAATGCGGCAAGCGCCAGGAATTCGTCATCGGCGGCTACACCGACCCGCAGGGATCGCGTACCGGCATCGGCTCGCTGCTGCTGGGGACCTATGACGAGCACAAGGTGCTGCAGTATGCCGGCAACGTGGGCAGCGGCTTTAATGAAACCACGCTGCGCGACCTGAAGAAGCGGCTCGACGCGCTGGCCACCGACGAGAGTCCATTTCCACCCAGGGCGGTGGCTGGACGCAAGCACCACTGGGTCAAGCCCAAGCTGATCGCCGAAGTGAGCTTCGCCGAGTGGACCAATACGGGGTCGGTGCGCCACGCGGTGTTTCAGGGGCTGCGCGCAGACAAACCGGCCAAGGCCATCGGCCGCGAGGTCGCTCATCATGTGGAGGAAACCGTGCACGCCAATACCGAACCTGTCGCCCCCGAGGGCAAACTGCCGCCATCGCTCAAGGTGACGCATGGCGAACGCGTGATCGATGCGGCCAGCGGAACCACCAAGCTGGAACTGGTGCGCTACTACGCGCTGGTGGGCGAATTGATGATGGTGCATCTGAAAGGACGCCCGGTATCGCTGGTGCGCGCGCCGGCGGGGGTGGGAGGCGAGCTGTTCTTCCAGAAGCACTCGGACGTGGGCAAGCTGCCGGGCATGAAGCAGATGCCGCAGGCGCTCGATCCGGAGCACCCGCGCATGCTGGAGGTGGGCAGGGTGGAGGGCATTCTGTCGGCGGCGCAGTGGAACGTGGTGGAGTTCCACACGCAGAATGCGGTCGGCACATCGTACGAGAAGCCCGACCGCATGGTGTTCGACCTGGACCCGGGCGAGGGTGTCGGCTGGCAGACCATGCAGGAGGCGGCGCAGCTGATGCATGCGTTTCTCGATTCGCTGGGGCTCAATGGCTTTCTGAAGACCAGTGGGGGGAAGGGCTTGCACGTGGTGGTGCCGATCAAGGGCGGGCTCGATTGGGATACGGTGAAGGACTTTTCGCAGGAGATCGTGCGGCATCTGGCGTCGACCCTGCCGGACCGGTTTGCGTTCAAGAGCGGACCGCGCAACCGGGTCGGGCGGATATTTATCGACTATTTACGCAATGGGCGGGGGGCCACCACCGCCTGCGCGTGGTCGGCGCGGGTGCGGCCGGGCTTGGGGATATCGGTGCCGGTGAGCTGGGATGAACTGGGCGCGCTCAAGGCAGGGGATCAGTGGAACGTCCACAACGCGCACACGCGGCTGGACAAGGGCAACGAGCCGTGGGCGGCGTATGCGAAGAGCGCCAAGACGTTGACGGCTGCGATGAAGCAGATGGGGTTCAAGCGCTGATGTGTTGAGCTATGTTGGCGAAAATATTGGCTATGTCACCGTTAGGTTGGATTATTCTTGTTAGCCTCAGATTCGTCATTCCCCCGGAGGCGGTAATCCATAGCCCGTCAGCTTAATAGGGGCGGTAATTGCAATTCGGCCTACTCAACCGGGTGATGGGTTCCCGCTTTCGAGGGAACGACGAATTTGAGGCTGGTGGTAACTATAGGGTCTTCCACACGTAGCGGTGACATAACGGATCGCCCGATCCGCTTTACCGTAAGGGAATCTATACTGTTGAAATGGCAGGCTTACACAGCCCCGCTTTCAGAGGCATCACCCAATCCGGACGGCCGTTTGCTTCGGCCATTGCCGCAGCGGTGTCCCATTTATAGGTGACTGAAATATGTTCAGACATCCAATGGCCATTCAATCTTGTAGTAATCGCATATTTCGCATGAGGTGTACCAGTCGCCATAACATGGTGGAAGGGTCGTTCGTCATCATACGCCTGCAGTCCGACACTTCCAGGATTGACGATAAGCCGACCGTCGTCAAGGCGGACGGTTCTGGGTAAATGGGTATGCCCACATACGATAAGAGACGCTGTGGTCGATCCAGCGCGGGAGACCACCTCCTCCATGGTCGCGGCCCTGCATCCTTTCTCCGTGACAGTTTCCAAAAAATACTCGAGGTCACTCCCCGGCGTGCCATGGACTAGAAGTACGTCGTCCAATTCGAGCAATTCAGGTAGCGACTCCAGCCATTGTCGCTGGTCTGGACGAATCGTTTCGTAAGCGCGACGATCCGATGGTCCCATTTTGTGGACCTGTCCCGAGAGGACTTGCCGTTCGTGATTTCCCCTAATGGTCGGAAGGTTTAGCGCCATTAAGCGGTCAGCTGTTTCGCGAGGCTGGAGTGCCCCAGATAGGATATCGCCAAGGTTCACAATCAGATCGACTCCACGCGCTTCAATGTCTGCCAGCACCGCCTCGAGCGCGGCAAGATTGCCATGGATGTCTGAGATTACTGCAATTTTCATAAAGCCGAGCCCTGTTAAACTTATATGCGTTCATCCGCAGCCGGTAACGGACGCTTTAAGCCTAAGTGTACGCGGAATGCGCGCTGTTAGCCAAGCATGGCTCCGCGTCGACGAGGACGACAGTCAATCTTCGTTCTTGATAATCCCGCGCACGTTCAGCGCCATCAGCCCAACGTTCAACGCGATCAGCGCCCACGCGTCCGCGCCCCAGCCCCAGGCGATCCACATCAGGTTCCCGACAATGAGCATGATGAACGCCACGACGCGCTCGTGCGCCCTGCGCGATCCCATCCACCACGCCGCCGCCAGGCTGATCGCCATGGCCGGCCACTCCAGCAACGCGAACAATTCCACCATCCGTCAGGCCGCCTTGCGCTTGGTCGCTGCCGCCTTCTTCGCCGCCGGCTTGGCGGCCGCCTTTTTGGCCGGCGCCGCCTTCTTGGCCGCAGCCGGCTTGCGCGCCTTCGGAGCCGGCGTTTCCTCGGCCTCGGCCTTGCCGGGCTTCTTGCCGATACTCTGCTGCAGCAGCGCCACCAGGTCGATCACGTTCCCGCTCGCAGCCGGCGCCTTCTCCTTGCCCGGCATGGTGATGGTCTTGGTCTGGTGCGCCGCGACCTTTTCCTCGACGATCTTCATCACGTCTTCGCGGTAGGTGTCGTGGTACTGCTCCGGCTCCCAGTCCTCGCTCATGCCCTCGACCAGCGCCATCGCCATCTTCAGCTCCTTGTCCGAAATGGCGGCCGCCTTCGAATCGGACGACGGAATCTTCAGTTCGCCCGGGTCGCGGATCTCGTCCGCGAAGCGCAGCGTATCGAGCACGATGGTGTCGCCCACGCACACCAGCGCGGCCAGGTGCTGCTTGACGCGGATGACCACCGTGGCGATGCCGACCTTGCCGGTGCTCTTGAGCGTTTCGCGCAGCAGCGCATACACCTTGTCGCCGCCCTTGCCGGGCGCGAGATAGTAGGGCTGCTCGTAATACAGCAGCGGCACCTCGGCCGCATCCACGAACGCCAGGATGTCGATGGTCTGGGTCGCCTCGACATTGGCGCGGCGCAGATCTTCCTCCGACAGCACCACGTACTCGCCGCTGCTGTACTCGTATCCCTTGACGATGTCGTCCCAGGTCACTTCCTTGTTGTTGCCCTTGTTGTAGCGCTTGAAGCCGACCGGCGAAAAGTCGCGGCGGTCGAGCATGGTCAGGTCAAGCGAGTGCTCCCGCGTGGCCGGATACATCTCGACCGGAATGTGCACCAGGCCGAAGCTGATAGCGCCTTTCCATAAGCTGCGTCCCATGTGCCGGTCCCTCCCTTATTCGCCCACCGTGCCGGTCACCGGCAGCACCACGCCAGTGATATAGCTCGAACATACCGACGAGGCCAGGAACACGTACGCGGGCGACAGCTCTTCCGGCTGGGCCGGGCGCTTGTAGGTGGTGCTGGCGCCAAACTCGGCGATCTTGTCGGGCGACTGGTCGGCCGGGTTCAGCGGCGTCCACACCGGCCCCGGCGCCACCGCATTGACGCGGATGCCATCCTCGATCAGGCTGGCCGCCAGCGACATGGTAAATGCGTGGATCGCCCCCTTGGTGGCCGAATAGTCGAGCAGCTTGGCCGAGCCTTTGAGCCCCGTCACCGAACCGCTGTTGATGATGGCCGAGCCGCGCTTGAGATAGGGCAGGGCCGCCTTGGCCATGTGGAAGTAGCCGTAAATATTGGTGCGCATGGTTTCGTCGAAGCGCTCTTCGGTAATGTCGAGCAGGCTGCCGGCGTGCTCCTGAAAGGCGGCGTTGTTGACCAGGATGTCCAGGCGCCCGAAGTGCTGCACCACCTTTTCCACCGCGTCGGTGCAGAAGGCCATGTTCTTGACGTCGCCGGCGATGGTCAGGCAGCGCACGCCCTCGGCTTCGACATGGCGCTTGGTTTCCTCGGCGTCGTCATGCTCGTTCAGGTACAGCACGGCCACGTCTGCACCTTCGCGCGCGTACAGCACCGCCACCGCGCGCCCGATCCCCGAGTCGCCCCCCGTGACGATCGCCACCTGGCCTTCCAGCTTGCCGCTGCCCTTGTAGGCTTCAGCCAGAAAGCGCGGCTTGAGTTCCATCTGCGATTCGTGGCCGGGCTTGCTCAGGTGCTGCTGCGGCATGGGCGGCACCGGCTGCCTGATCTCGCTGGTCTGGATCGGGCCTTCGCTCTTTTGCTGGTTGCCGCCGGCATCCTTCTGGTCCTGGCGGCTTTGAATGGCGCGCTGCTGGTTCGCTACCTCATCGACGCCGCGCGCGTACTGGTTTTCCTCTGGTATCGCCATAATGAGCTCCTTTCGGTGAACAAGAAGTATTCGCGCCCTGGCCCCGGCCTACCGTGCGCTCCCACACACAGCGCGTGGATTGGTGTTTGCGAGCTACGTGCTTTATGGCAAACTAGCCGGAGCTAGATACAAAGGAGAGGTAATGTCGCAGCAGGTGGGGGTTTTTCTCAATCCGGTAGCACAGCGTCGCGTTGATTTTCAGAATTTATGCGGCGCGCGTTTCGGCCGGCTGTTTCTTGCCGACGGCTCCGAGCAGGCCAGCGAACTGCTGGCCCAGCAGCACACCGATCTGCTGGTGATCGACCTGGAACGCTTCGACCGCAGCTTTGACCTGGCGGCGCTGGGCGCGCTGGTCGGCGCCCGCGCCGGGGCCCGCACGCTGCTGCTGTGCCCCTTCACCAACTGCGGCTGGCTGCCCGACCTGCTGGCGTTCGGGCCGGCGGCCTACGCCATCACGCCCATTGCCGACGATGAGCTGTGCGAACTGGTCGACCAGCAGCTCGCTGGCCTGCCGGCGCCGCAGGCGGATGCGGCGGCTTTGCTGGCCGCGCGCGACCGCCTGCAGTCGGCCCTGTACGCCAGCGACGACAGCCACAGCGCGGCCGAGCAGGTGTGCGCGGCCCTGAGCGGCCACGACGGCGTTATGCAGGCGGCGCTGTTCCTGCGCGCCGGGGAGGACGAGCTGTTTCTGGCCGCCCAGCACTCGACCAGTCACTTCAACCTGGTACAGATCCTCAACCGCAGCGACCGGCTGCTGCAGTCGCCGCTGCGCCATGTGCTGCCCGGCCTGCTGGCGGCCTGCTCGGGCGAAATGGCCCTGCTGGACGCGCCTGCCAAGGCCGGGGACCCGGAACTGGCGCTGACCCTGCTCGACCGCGGCGTCGAGATGATCCTGGGCGTGCCGCTGGGCGGCGAGGCCGGGGCGCTGTGCCTGATGTTCAACGCGCGCCGCCAGTTCGCCCCCGGCGAGATCCGCGCCTTCGTGGCGCAGGCCCAGCTGGCCG
>CBFGOU010000034.1:0-16632 GCA_965650445.1 uncultured Oxalobacteraceae bacterium
ATCAAAACGGCTGGCATTCTGCGAGCAGTCGACGTATTCGACCATGCGGCCGGCGGCGTCATAGGTCAGGCGATTGACGCCGCCGCGCGCGTCGCGGACCCTCTGCAAGCGGCCCTTGCCGTCGTATGCATAAGTGGTGACCCGGCCCAGCGGGTCGCGGCTTTCCAGCAAACGTCCCGCGCTATCGTAGCTGCGCTTACTGGTATGCCCCAAGGGGTCGGTCACCGTCACCGGCTGATTGTGGACGTCGAAGCCGATGCGCGTCGTCTGCCCCTTCGCATCGGTCACGGTAATCAAATTGCCGGCATCGTCGTAACCATAACGGGTGTCGTTGCCCAGCGCATCGCTGTCGGACTTCAAGCGCCCGTCACGGTCCCAGACGCGCCGGCCCAGCGTGCGCGAGGTGCCGTCCCGATCGATGCGGGCGACCTCGGTCGCCAGCCAGCTGGCATTGAAGCGATACAGGAAAACGGCGCCGTCCGCCTCGGTCACGCGGGTGCTATCCTCGTCGACATAGTCGAGGCGGGTTTCACCAACGCCGTCGGCGTCGGCGCTACGCACCACCCTTGCGCGATAACTGTTGTCCGCATTGATGGGATAGCGCGCCGCGAGTACATCTGCCGGCGTGCTGTTGCCGGCCCAGCGTTCGCGCAGCGCTTCCAGGCTCGTCCAGTCGAGATGAAAAGCCAGCCCGGCATAATTGACATACGAGACGAGCAGTTGATGCAGGTACGCATAGGTCCGTACCGCGCCTTCCACCTCGCTGTGCGCAACGAGATGGCAACGAGGCGGGAAGTGCTGCGCCGTACCGCCTTCCTGGTCGACGCCAGTGATTTCTTCGCACGCGTAGCGATAGCTCGCGTGCAAGAGCCGGCTTCCATCGGCCAGGACCTGTTCGAGCCGGCCAATGCGCGGCGGTAGCACTACCTTGCTATGCAACTCCTCCGGCAGCAGCTCGGCGCGCAATGCCTCGACAACGAGCCCGTCTCTGGTCGCCACGCGCAGCAAGACCTCGCCGGGCGCCGCGCCATCGCGCCACTGCACATCGAAGCCTGACCCGTCGCGCTGCACGCGTGCACCCAGGCGCAAACGCCTGGTGCCTAGCGCGGCGCGCGGCGCCAGCATGGCATTGACTCCATCGTAACCATGCGGCAAAACACCATCGACAGGGCTGCCGAACGAATCGATGGTGCCATCGTGCCAGGTCAGGCTATAGCTGTCCTGACCGTCATGGCGCAACAGGAATCCCTCGCTGGCGCTCCTGTACTCCTCGCCATTGGCGAGCGCCGGCAAGCGCACCGGGCGCCCGGTCGCATCATGGTAAACAACACCGCGCGCGCAAACCGAAAGCGATGCGGTGTAGGGAGAGGCCCAGCGCGCACCGAGCACGCTCCAATCCTCGGTCTCCGATCCGGAACGATAGGTGCGCAACCATTCAAGCGGCGTCGGCCCTTCCAGGGCGAAATCGGTTTGATAAAGAATTTCCTCGCCGGTACCGATGTGGGCCGGCTTCGTCGTTTTCGCACTCTTGCCGCCGGGCGCGGTATTCTTCGGACAGCAATCGGCCGGCTTGTCCTGCTTGGGGCGCTTTTCCTGCTTGACCTTGCCGCCGTTGCTACCGTCGTCGTGATTTCCCTTGTCCGGGGGCGGTGCCTTTTTCGGCGGCGCCGGCGTTTTCCCGGGCACGTCCTTTTTCTTGAACAGCTTCTTGAGAAAACTGCCGGCGCCGGAAATCTTTTTGAAAACAAAATTCTCGGCCGCGTTGACGACAATCCCCGTCGCCACGCCCATCACGTCAGGCATCTTGCCGCTGAGAATAAAATCGGCCGCCTTGTCGGCCACCGTTGCGCCCGTGTCGACAACAAAGCCCGTTCCCGCCACCGCCCCGCCGGTGACGCCGCCCGCAGCGGCGCCCGCTTCCATGACCGCGGCCACCGGCAGCCCGACCCCGGTGGCTGCAACGCCCGCGCCGGCCGCGCCCAGAGCGGCACTGCCCATGCCGATCTTGCCGCCGACGTCCATGGCGTCGCCGCCGAACTGGTGCAAGGATGCCGAGTAGTTGTCCTTGTACATCTGCGCCGCGTCCTGCAACGAGGCCGGCACTTCCTTCCCGAAGATCTTCAGCCGCGGCCTGGGCGCCTGCACCTGGCGTTCCAGCACACGTCCCATGGTATTGCGGTCGTTCATCCAGACCAGCCGCGATTCCTGGATCGTATGGGTACCGTTCGAGCCTTTCGTCGGACTGAACTGGAGCGACTCGACCCGTTTCATGAACGTGCCGCTCTTGATGCCACCGAGCGTGCCGCGCTCGTCGCCCTTCACGCTTGGAATGAAGCTTTTATCGTGCAAAAAGACCGGCTCGCTGTGCGTCTTGACGTCTTTCGACACCGCCTGCGCATCCTTGAACTCGCCCGTAATATTGTAGGGAATCGGAACGACGCTATTGCCGACGGGCGTCTTGCATATGTCGGGGCTCAGGCTGACGCAGTAGAAACGCTGCGACTTGGTAACGGTCTCGTGGGCCATGGTGCTCTAGGTTGGTGCAACAAGAGAATGCGATTCGTCGGACGAGGCCGCTTCGGACGGAGGGGTGTTCCATTCCCGCAGCCGGTCCAGTTGTTCGGCCGTGGCCGCGTGCAGCAAACGCGCATCCGCAAACGTGCCGTCGGCAACCAGGCAGCGCCGCCACACAAGTTCGACCACGCTCGCGTCCAGGTCGATGACGACGGTGTCGATCGACAAGGGCATGGCCGCCACCGCCTCGTCCGCATCGGCGGCCAGCAGGAACAGCGACTGGCGCGGCAAGGTGAAGGACAGCGTGGTGTCGCCCTGCGCGCCGGCGCGCGCAAACGGCGCCGACGGTGGACATACATTGGTCAAGGTGAAGCGCTCGCCTCCTTCCAGGTGGCGGCACTGCTGGTCGTCGGGCGCGCCGTTCCAGTAACGAAAATCGAAATCCTTGGGTAACTGAGGCAGCTCATCCCGGTCCCATGCCGCCTTCGCCTGGAACGTGCCGATTAACTCGCGGCGCGGCAACCAGCCGCGGCCAACAAATCCGAACCCGGCAGGCACCAGCTCTCCTTTGCCGCGCGCACTGCGCCAGAAGCGGCGCGCGGAAAATGGCGCGTGCGCGTATTCGATGCAAGGCGCCGGCAACTGCTTGACGCGGGCCGCGCGCAGGAACCACGGCCGCGCGAAGCCGCGCCCGCCGGGATTGCGCTGGCTGCTGTCGTGGGCGAGCGGCGGCTGGGCCGGCGCTGGATACTGCTGTTGCTGCTCCGCGCTCAGCCGATAGCGCCTGGGCACCCGCTTGGCAGCGGCGTCCGCCGCTTCGACACGACACTGTCCGCCCTGCGCGTACTCGTAGCGCAGCGGCACCGACTTGGCGGCAGCGGGCGCGGTCAGCCGGTAGGGATTCAAGCGCACCAGTCCCAGCGAGCCGAGCGCAATGGCCGTTTGCAGCAGGCGTAGCGGGAGCAGATGCCGGCGCAAGCTGCGTTCGCCGGTGACCGCCAGTCTCTTGTTTACCAGAACCGCTCCAGGCAAACGCGTGGCACGGGCCAGCGCCATCTGTTCCTGCCACTCAGCGTAGGCGCGCGGCGATAGCGCCTGCGTCGGATTGAGCGGATACGGCTTGGCGGGAAGCGGCGCTGCCCGGTCGGGTGCCTGCACGTGCAGGGACACCGTGAAGCGCCGCGCCGCGCGGCCGCCCGGCGCATGGCCGGCGCCCACGACAATCACGTCGCACACCGGCTTGTAGGGCGCCAGGTCGCTCTCCATGCGCACGCTCTGCTCGACGTCGTCGTCGTGATAGCGGTCTTCCAGATCGAGCGGGCGCGGCTCTTCCAGGGCGGTCAGCACCGCCTGGCCATCGGAGCCGCAAGGACCCAAGGCATAGGCTGTCTTGGCCGCGATCACATGGAAGGCAACCCCGTTCTGGTCCAGCATATCGAAATGGAGGGCGTCGACAGCGGTGCGGTTGTCGAAACGCAGGCTGGGAATAATTGGCAACAAGACGATCAGCCTTTGGGATTGGTGTCGACGTCGTCACCATGCAGCTCGACCTTCCTGGAACCCTTGATGATGATCTCCTTGCCCGTGATCTCGATGCGTCCGTCCTTCTTCATCACGAAGGTGCTGTCGCCAACCTCGATGCGGAATTCCTCGCCCGCCGTGAAGCTGATTTTCTGGCCCACGGCGACACTCTTGGACAGCCCAACCTGCTCGGCCTGCATCAAGGCGACGGAGGTGTTCATCGCCGCCCCGACGGTGGTCTGGTAGGCGCCGCCGATCGTCAGCATTTTGGCCAGCGCCACGGTTTCCGTCTTCATGCGGCCGATCGTGACGCTGCGGCTGCCGCCGATGGTGACGGTTTCGTCCTTTCCGACATCTTCCATCCGGTTCTGGCCGATGCTGATCGTCTCGTTCTTGCCGACATTCTCGGTCCGGTTGTCGCCAATGCTGATGGTCTCGTTCTTTCCGACATCCTCGGTCCGGTTGTTACCGATGCTGATCTTCTCGTCGCGGTCCACGGTTTCGGTACGATCGCGCTTGATATGGCTGGTCTCGTCCCGGTCGACCGTCTTGCGGCGGTCATTGCCGACCCACTTGTCCTCGTCGTGCTCGACTTCGGTGAGCTGGTCCTTTTCCGCGTGCAGCCACAGCTGCTCCTGGCCCTTCTTGTCCTCGAAGCGCAGCGCGTTGGCGTTGGCGTAGCTGCCGCCCGGCGTCGAGCGGGTCAAGATCCCGCTTTGCGTCTTGTTTGCCGGCAGCGTCCACGGCGGCATCGTATGTGCATTCGGCACCATGCCGGTGATCAGCGGCCGATTGGGGTTGCCATCTAAAAACTGAACGATAACCTCCGTGCCGATGCGCGGAATCGATGTCATGCCAAAGTTGGCGCCGGCCCAGGAAGTAGCGACACGGATCCAGGCCGAGCTCTTCGCATCGTTGCTGCCCGCCCGGTCCCAGTGGAATTGCACGCGCACGCGGCCATACTCATCCGTGTGGATTTCTTCGCCCGCAGGGCCCACCACCGTGGCCGTCTGGATGCCGTAGATCCTGGTCTCCACACTGTTGTGGTCACGTCCGGCACGGTAGGGAATGATCTTGCGGATGCAGGTCAGCCGGTTCTCGTAATGCGACTCTTCGGTCGTGCGGACGTGGTAATTATTGGAAGCGCTGTGGCTCGCTTGCGTAATCAGAAATTCGCGTGCCTGCGCATCGTCCTGGCGGTCGCTCGCGTCGAAGTGGCCGGTCAGGCGAAACCAGCGCCCCGGCATGACGCTGCGGTTATTGCCACTGCCGTTGAATTGCTTGCCGGCCGCCTCGGCTTCTTCCATGCGCAGTTGTGCCAGCGGCCGGCCGGCCCCGCCCTTGAAACCCAGGGCGCCGGTGTATTCGTAGGACTCGATATTGAGCACATCGCCCTGCTGGTTCAGCGTCGGCAGCGTCGTCATGGCGGGATGCGGCGACTTGAAGTCGAAGGAGGCCAATGCCACGCTGCCCAAAGCGATGTGGCGCGTCGGCGACCATTCGCCGATGCCATCCTCCTGGGCCGAACCGGCATGACGCTGGAAGGCAATTTCGGGGCTGCCATCGATCGGCGCCGCAGCGGTCGAGTCGTCCGACAAAATGAGTTTGTGTCCGGATGCGGTGTGTTCGAACCAGTAGATGATGCCGGAAGAGGCCCAGCGCCGCTCCAGAAAATTGCGGTCGCTTTCGTCGAACTGGCAGCAGTCGGTCAGTACCTCGTTCGCGCCCTGCACGCGCCAGTCCCAGTCCGCCAGGCCCCCGTAATCGCCAAAGATACTCGCTGTCTGCTCATACATCGTCGTGTAATGAAACAGATAGTTATCCTTGCGCATGCTCAGATACTTGTACCACGGCCCCAGCTTGGCCTCGTAGAAGGAAACGCCGCCGTCCACGGTCTTCAAGCCGAAACTGAACACGCGGCCGGTGAAGTAGCGCAAGCTTCCATCCCGGCGCACCAATTCCACGCAAAGCAACTTGCCCTGTAAATCCTTGAGGGCCACATTCGGATCATCGGACAACAGTTCGACCGTGAACTCGAACGGCTTCGACAAGCTTTCATATGCCTCAAGCCGATTGACGAGCAAATGCGCCGAAGGGCCATCGCTATTGGGAAACGACAGACGCAACAAGCGATTGTGTTGCCGCTCACCGAGCAGATCCTGCAGGCTCATGCCGCATCCTCCCATTTCGTGTTCTGATTGCTGTGATATCGATGAAGACGCGCGAACAACCTGCGGTCAAAGCACTGAACGACAACGCGGCCGCGCAACGTCAGGAAAGCGGCTGGTTCGTTGAGGCGACTTACATTATAGTGCAAATGCTAATATTGACATTAGATAAATGCGCTCATGCATCGATCGGCAAATTGATAAGGAAAAAACGCGCAGATTCCCTCTCCCGAGTAAATCACACGCAAACCCGCGCATCCGTGCACCCGTCCGCATCGCCGATACGTGAAAAGAAATGCTGCAGCGCGCCAATATTCCTGGATTTTGTTGTTGAGCAGACACTATAATTGTTGTCGGAAATGCTAAAATTTCCTTAAGTGAAAATATAGTCTGAAAGCGTTGCGCAACTTGGACAGTTTTACAATTTAGGTCGGATGAGTCCTACAAAAACTGCGTATATTGTCGCTTCGCCCGGCCCTGGCGATGGTTCCAGGCAAGGGGAGGGAGCCTTCCGTGGTGCAGCATTTTGTGTCGGAGACGCCCTGCTTGCAGTAGGGGAAATAATTCGGAAACAACTTTTCACGCGCCTCGTTGTTTCTTTTGAACAAAATTTGTTGCTTTGCGTTGATAATCCGCAGCAACACGTGATATAGTTGACCTTGATATATTGGCAAATGGTAATTCTGTGGTGAAACTTTAAAGGGTTGGTCTCCGCACGGCGTGTTAGTCAAGCCCGTGTCCAGGCCCGATGACCCTGGTAATAGTAATGCCATGACAGCGCCGGCAGCAGGGAAGTTCTGAGCATGCGATACCCCGGCGGCAGGCGGGCGCAGTGTCATGAAGCAGTCGCATTAATAGGGGAGCATGCTGCGCTGTGGCGCGATGCAAACTGCACAGCGCGCCTGCATGACCGTAGTCGTTCCAAATAGACAATAAGAATTCGGAAGGCAAAATGTTAAAGATCTCGAATCATTACGTATCGAAGATAGTGTTTTTTCTGCTCTTTGTGGAAGTGCTCGTGCTTGTAGGCGCCGCTTACGCCGGCGCAGCCGTGCGTTACATCGATGGCAGCGAGTTGGCGGCGCGTCCGCATCTGCATAATTTCCTGCTGTCCGCACTGGCGTTCGCCGCCGCCATCGTGTTTTCCATGAGCGCCATGGGCCTGTACCAGCTCAATTTCGACGAAGGCTTGCGTAATCCCTTCTTCCTCAAGCTGATGCCCTCGTTCGCCATGGGTTTCGTGATCCTGACCCTGGTGTTCTATGTCGCGCCGGACCTGTACTTCGGCCGTGGCGTGCTGGTGCTGGTGTTCACCATCGCCGCCGCCGGCATCCTGACCGCGCGCGTCATTTTCTTCAAGACCTCGGAACTGCGTTTCCTCGAATCGCGCATTTTGTTCCTGGGCAGCGGTCCGCTGGCCAAGGAATGCAGCGATCTGGCTGCCGGCAACACCAGCTATCACAAATACGATATCGCCGGCTACATCTCGATCCCGTCGGAAGAAGTGTGTGTGCCGATGGGCGAGCTGCTGAAAGTGCGTGAAGGCGAGTCGCTGGCCAGCCTGGCGGTGGCCCACAATGTCGAGGAAATCGTGGTGTCGGTGCAAAACCGCCGCGGCGGCTTCCCGATCAAGGAACTGCTCGACTGCAAGCTGCAAGGCATCAAGGTCACCGACGCGGCCACGTTCTTCGAACGCGAAACCTGCCAGATCCGGGTCGATTCCCTGCAGCCGAGCTGGCTAGTGTTCGGCGGCGGCTTCGACCAGAGTTTCATGCGTACCTTCATGAAGCGCGCGTTCGACCTGATCTGCAGCGGCATCATCCTGGTCGCCACCTTCCCGGTCATGCTCGTCACCGCCTTGCTGATCTACCTGGAAGACCGTTCGCCGATTTTCTACTCGCAGGAGCGGGTCGGCAAGGATGGCCACACCTTCAAGGTGCTCAAGTTCCGCAGCATGCGCAACGATGCGGAAAAAGGCGGCAAGCCGCAATGGGCCGCCCAGAACGATCCGCGCGTCACCCGCGTCGGTAACTTCATCCGCAAGACCCGGATCGACGAGCTGCCGCAGATTCTCAATGTGTTCAAGGGCGAGATGAGCTTTGTCGGCCCGCGTCCCGAGCGGCCATACTTCGTCGAGCAACTGATCGAAGTGGTGCCGTTCTATAATGTGCGCCACAGTATCAAGCCCGGCATCACCGGTTGGGCCCAGGTGCGCTATGGCTACGGCGCATCGGCTGATGACGCATTGCAAAAACTCCAGTACGATCTGTACTATGTAAAGAACAACAGTCTGTTCCTCGACATTCTGATTCTGATTGATACGCTCAAAGTCGTGCTGTTCCGCAGCGGTCGCTGATCGTCGCTCCGTGCTGGAGCGAGGCCCGGTTGCGACAAACGCGGCCGCGCGCCATGAGATGGACTAGACCTTGACCAGTATTGCCACTGCTACTTATCTGATTGCCGCCCTGGCGTTCGCCGCGCTGGGCGCGCTGCTGGCCACCCTGTGGCGCGCCCGCCCGCGCGCGCGCGCGCTGGCGCTGGCCTGCGCCCTGAGCACGGCGTGGTGCGCCATGCTCGGCTGGCAGGCCACCCCGGTGGGCGCTCTGCATGCCGGCGCCGAAGTGCTGGAAGTGCTGCGCAGCGCCGGCTGGACCTTTTTCCTGATGAGCCTGGCGGGCGATTACCGCAACCACGACGCCAGCGCGCTGCTCGGGCTGAAAACGTCGGCCTGGGGCATCGCCGGCTTTTACCTGCTGTTTCTGATCGCCGCCGCCACCGGCCTGGGCGCCGCCGGCCCCGCCGACGCCATCGGGCTGCTGCCGGTCACCGCCCACGTTGGCGGCGCCGTGCTGGGCATGCTGCTGGTCGAGCAGCTGTACCGCAACAAGCCGCCGCAGGAACGCTGGGCCATGAAGTTCATCTGCCTGGGCGTGGGCGCCATGTTCGCCTACGATTTCTATCTGTACAGCGACAGCATGCTGTTCCAGCAGATCAATCCCGACATCTGGGCCGCGCGCGGCGTGGTCAACGCGCTGACCGTTCCGCTGATCGCCATTTCCATGGGGCGCAGCGCGTCCTGGTCGACCGAACTGGTGGTGTCGCGCCGCGTCATGTTCCATTCGGTGGCACTGTTCGGCTCGGCGATCTACCTGCTGGCCATGGGCTCGGCCGGCTACTACCTGCGCTATGTCGGCGGCAGCTGGGGCACGGTCATGCAGGTGGCCTTCCTGGTCGGCGCGGTCATCCTGCTGGTGGTGATCCTGTTTTCCGGCACCTTCCGCGCCTGGCTCAAAGTATTCATCAGCAAGCATTTTTACAGCTACAACTACGACTACCGCGAAGAATGGCTGGGCCTGACGCGCACGCTGTCCGAATCCGGCCCCGGCCTGGGCGAGCGCACCATCCAGGCGGTGGCCGCGCTGGTGGAAAGCCCGGGCGGCGCGCTGTGGCTGCAACGCGAGGCCGGCACCTGCGAGCCGGTGGCGGCCTGGAATCTGCCCTTGCCCACCGTCGGCGAACCGGATGATTCGCCGTTCTGCCGTTTCCTGGCCCTCAAGCAATGGGTGGTCGACCTCGATGAAATGCGCGCCGACCCGGAAAAATACGATCAGGTCGCCATGCCGGCCTGGCTGGAAGGCTTTGCGCGTGCCTGGCTGCTGGTGCCGCTGATCCTGCAGGGCCGGCTGTACGGATTCATGCTGCTGACCCAGCCGCGCAGCAACCTTGTCCTGAACTGGGAAGTGATCGACCTGCTGAAAATTGCCGCCAGTCAGGCAGCCAGTTACCTGGCCCAGGAAGACGCCGCCAACGCGCTGATGGTGGCGCGCCAGTTCGAGTCGTTCAACCGCATGTCGACCTTCGTCGTGCATGACCTGAAAAACCTGGTCTCGCAGCTGTCCCTGCTGATTCCGAACGCGGAAAAGCACCGCAACAATCCGGAATTCCAGCGCGACATGCTCGACACCGTGAACCACTCGGTCCAGAAGATGAAGCTGCTGCTGCAAAAGCTGGGCCGGTCCGACGCCCCCGAGCAGCCGGTCGGGCTGGTGATCGACCAGGTGGTGCGCCAGGCGCTGGCCCTCAAGGATGCCTTTGAACCCCACCCGGTGCTGGAGGTGGTCGACGGCGGCCTGAAGGTGCTGGCCGACCACGACCGTCTCGAACGCGTGCTGGGCCACCTGATCCAGAACGCCATCGAAGCCACCCCCAAGGATGGGCGGGTGACCATCCGTGTGCTGCGGCGCGGCGCCGCGGTCCACATCGTCATCACCGACACCGGCGAGGGCATGAGCGAAGAATTCATGCGCGAACGCCTGTTCAAGCCCTTCGAGTCGACCAAGTCGGCCGGCATGGGCATCGGCGTGTTCGAAAGCCGCGAATATATTAATGAGCTGGGCGGTGCGCTGGAAGTGCAGAGCACGCCCGGCGCCGGTACCACCTTCAATGCCATCTTGCCGCTTTACCAGCGCGAAGCGCAAAACCTGGATATTGCCGCCTGACGGCCAGAGGACGAGTTGTGACACAACAAAAAATGAAACTGCTGATCATCGAAGACGACCCGGGCCTGCAAAAGCAGCTGCGCTGGAGTTTCGATGAATACGAAGTCGTGGTGGCGGGCGACCGCGAAGCGGCGCTGGCCCAGATCCGCCGCCATGAACCGGCGGTGGTGACCATGGACCTGGGCTTGCCGCCCGACCCGGACGGCGCCACCGAAGGCTTGGCCACCCTGCAGCAAATCCTGGCGCTGGCCCCCGCCACCCGCGTGATCGTCCTGACCGGCAACCAGGACCGCGCCAACGCGGTCAAGGCGATCGCCATGGGCGCCTACGATTTCCACCAGAAACCGTGCGACCAGGAAGTGCTGGGACTGGTGCTGCAGCGCGCCTTCATGCTGCACGCCCTGCAGCAGGAAAACCGCCGCATGCAGCAGCTGCAGAGCGACTCGCCCATGGCCGGCCTGATCACGCGCGACCCCGGCATGCTCAAGGTGTGCCGCAGCATGGAGAAAGTCGCGCCCACCACCGCCTCGGTGATGCTGCTCGGCGAAAGCGGCACCGGCAAGGAAGTGCTGGCGCGCGCGCTGCACCAGATGAGCCAGCGGTCCGGCCAGCGCTTCATGGCGATCAACTGCGCGGCGATTCCGGAAAACCTGCTCGAGTCCGAGCTGTTCGGCTACGAGAAAGGCGCCTTCACCGGCGCGGCCAAGCAGACCAAGGGCAAGGTCGAGCTGGCCAACGGCGGCACCTTCTTCCTTGACGAAGTGGGTGACCTGCCGATGTCGCTGCAAGCCAAGCTGCTGCGCTTCTTGCAGGAACGCGTCATTGAGCGCATCGGCGGGCATGAAGAGATTGCGGTCGACGTGCGCATCGTCTGCGCAACCCACCAGAACCTGAAGGAACTGGCCGCGACCGGCCGCTTCCGCGAAGACTTGTATTACCGCCTGTCCGAAATCGTCGTCACCATTCCGCCGCTGCGTGCACGCAACGGCGACGCCACCTTGCTGGCGCATCACTTCAAAAACAAGTTCAGCGCCTCCGAATCGCGCGCCGGCCTGCATTTTTCGCAGGAAGCCCTGGCAGCCATCGACAGCTACGGCTGGCCGGGCAATGTGCGTGAAATGGAAAACTGCATCAAGCGCGCCGTCATCATGGCCGACGGCCCGCACATCAGCGCCGACGACCTGGGCCTGGCCGTGGCCAGCGACGATGACGCGCCGCTCAATCTGCGCCAGGTGCGCGACCAGGCCGAAAGCGCCGCCATCGTCAAGGCGCTGTCGCGCGCCGACGGCAATATCGTCAAGGCGTCCGAAATGCTGGGCATCAGCCGCCCCACCATGTACGATCTGATGAGCCGTCACGCGATCAAGCCCAACTGATGCGCGCCCCACGAGGTGCGTCAACCGGCTCCCGCTGGCGCCGCGCGGCCGCACTCATTCTGGTTCTGGCCGTGCTGGGCGCGGCCGTCGCCGTATTCACTCTGCAGCGCTACGGCATCGCGCCGCGCGCGCTGGCGCCTTACGTCGAGAAGCGCAGCCAGGGGCATAACCGCCTCATCGTCGCCATCGGCAAGACCGCCCAGAGTATCCTGCTGGCGCTGGACCGCGGCACGCTGGAACTGCCGGCCGAACTGAAGGTCGTGCTGGGCGCGCAAGCGCAGGCCGCAGCGTCGCCGCGCGCCCCAGGCGCTGTGGACGTGATAGTTGGCAACGTCGACCAATTGCGTGCCGCGCTGGCCGGGACGCGGGCGGGTCAGGTCATCACCCTCCTGCCTGGCCGCTACCGGGTCGACCAGACCCTGAAGGCCAGCCAGCCCGGCCGCGCAGACGCGCCCATCATCGTGCGCGCGCATGAGCCGGGCGAGGTGCTGCTGGAGATCGACACGGTAGAAGGTATCCTGGTGGAGGCACCCTACTGGACGTTCGAAAACCTGCACATGCGTGGGGTGTGCGGGCGCCACGACGATTGCGAACATGCCCTGCACGTGGTCGGCGCAGCCCATCACTTCGCCGCAGTCAACAACACCATCGTCGACTTCAACGCCCACTTGAAAATCAACCGGGCGGGAAATCTGTTCCCGGACCATGGCCTGATCCGCAATAACACGCTGACCAACACCGCGCCACGCAGCACCACTTTGTCGGTGGTCCCGATCGATCTGGTGGCGGCCAGCGACTGGATCATCGAGCGCAACCTGATCACCGATATCTCGAAAAGCCTGGGTAACCAGGTCAGCTACGGCGGCTTTGCCAAGGGTGCCGGTGCGCGTAACGTATTCCGCCAGAACATGGTGGTGTGCGAACACCGTCTGCAGCGCCAGGCGGGGCAGAGCGTCGGGCTGTCGCTGGGCGGCGGCGCCACCGGCAAACCCTTCTGCCGCGACAACCAGTGCGTGGTGGAGCAGGAAAACAGCGTCATTCGCGACAACCTGATCGCCTCGTGCTCGGACGTGGGCATTTACCTCAACAGCGCCGCGCGCAGCCTGGTCGAGCACAATACGCTGATCGATACCGGCGGCATCGCCGTGCGCTTTTCCACCAGCAGCGCCGACCTGCGGGGCAACCTGATCGACGGCCCGATCATCGCGCGCGACAACGGCATCGTGCGCGCGCAGGATAACCGGGTCACCAGTATCGCCACCCTGTACACGGGGTGGCACCCGGTGCGCTCGCTGTTGCGCCGCCCGGCCGAGCTGGATTTCGCCTGGAACGGTGAGGCGCCCCGGCGCGCGAGCGCTGCGTCGGCCCCGGTCGATTTGTGCGGAGCGCAGCGGCCCGATCAACCGGCTTACGGAGCGTTCGAGGATTTTTCGGCGTGTGTGCGCCCTTGAGACCGCGCGTGTGACGGCGCCCGCTCTACCATGCGCGCACCCAGTCGGCGGTCCAGGCGGCCACCTGGTCGCGCCACGCGCGCCTCGAGCAGGTATGGTCGGCCAGCGCCAGCTGTTCGTGGCGCACGCGCGGCGAGCCGAGAACCGCCTTCCAGCCCGGGTCGGCCGCGCACAGGTCGAGAAATTCGCGCGCGGTCAAGTCGGCGCCGCAGGTGATCACGAGGACCGGACCGGCGAAGCGTGTCAGCCCCGCGTGCATGCGGTCGGGCAGTGTCCCGGCGCCGCAGCCGGCGCCCTGCCGCGGCGTTCGCACAGCGCGCAGCTGATCGCGTAAGGAACTGAGCGCGGCGCGCACATCGAAGCGTCCGCTGGCGATCTTCTTCCACAATCGGCCGTCGAACAAGCGCGCCCGGTAATAATGCTTGAGCGTGGCCTTGGCCAGTCCGCTGTCGGTGCGCACCCAGGGATTGAGCACGGCCAGGCCAGCCACCCGCGCATCGGCGGCGGCGTACATCATCGCCGCCGAGGCGGCGTCGCACAGGCCCCACAACACCACCTCGCGCAGGCTCGGCACGCTGGCCATGAAGCAGTCGATGGCCGCGCGCAGGTCGTCGGCCACGGCCTCGAAATCGCGCCCCAGGCCTTCGCTGTCGCCCATGCCACGGTAGTCGAAGCGCATGGCCGGGATGCCGGTGGCGGCCAGGCTGCGCGCGAGCAGGGTGAACTGACGGTGGCTGCCGGCGCGGTATTGCGGTCCGCCGACGACGATCAATACCCCGCGCGTGGCGGCGCTGGCGGGCAGGCTGGCCACGCCGTACAGGTGCTCGCCCTGGCAGGTAAAGCGCAAGGCGCGTTCTTCAATGGGCATGCGCGGTCCCGGCAAACAGGGCGGTGGTGGCGGCCAGCAGGGCGTCGTTGACGCTGCTTTCCTGGGTCGCCCAGAAGGGCGCGCCGGGGGTGCAGTGCATGCGCACGTCGACCTGTTGCGCGCGCCATTGCGCGGCCAGTCTCTGCGCGCCCGGGTTCACCGCGCCGCCGGCGCCGGTGCCCGTTTCAAACCAGTCCACCGGGCCGCCACGGAAGGCCAGAGGCGCCGGATCGATGGCGTCGATCGGCAGCGCCAGTTGCGGCGCCAGTGCGTAGCCGGCGATTTCCAGGGTGACGCCGGCGGCAAGTTCGGCGCGCAGGGCCTGCGTGCTTTGGCCGGTCTTGCCGGTATCATCGTCCAGCATGCCGCTGGCCAGGCGCAGGCGCAGGAATTGGGTGAGGCAGGCCGCGCCGTTGGCGGGGACCTGCCACAGTACCAGGCACGCAGGGGCGCGGGCAGCGCTCGCGGCGTAGTCCAGCGCCAGCAGGGCGCCCAGGCGCAGTCCCCACAGCCCGGGTTCGATCCCGGTGCGCTCGCGCAGCCAGGCGCAGGCCGCCGCCACGTCATCGCGCCAGGCCTGCCAGCTGGCGTCGCCGAAGTCGCCGCTGCTGTCGCCGCAGCCGAGCAGGTCGATCTGCAGCACTGCCACGCCCACCGCCGCCAAGGCGCGCGCCTGCAGCGCGGCCATGCGGCGCGACTTGTTCATCTCTTCGGCGAATGGATGCAGATACACCAGCGCGGCGCGGCACTGGCCTTGCGCCGGGTGGTACAGGCAATAGCGCGGGCCGTGCTGGTCCTCCTGCACGGCAAGGAAGAACGCCTCGGCCCCAGCCATCATGCGGTCATCTTGAACCGCACGAATTCTTCCAGACTGCCCAAGGTGGCGAAGGCGTTGGCGTTGATTTCGTCGTCGGCCACGGTGATGCCGAAGTGCTCTTCCAGCGCGCCGATCAGGCTGACCACTGCCATCGAATCGAGTTCGGGCAAGCTGCCCAGCAGGGGCGAGCCGGCGCTCAAGTCAGCCGACTCCGGGCCCAGGCTCAGTACGTCGATGAGGATGGTTTTAACTTCGTTCAGATACATGTCAAGGCTCCGCTGCGGTATGGGGATTGGAGCTGGCGACGCCGCTGCGGCGCGCGCGCAATGCAGCGTGGGCACGGCGCAGCAGTGGCCAGCGATAGTGGTTCAAATGGTATTGGGTGCGTACTTCGTCGGTCCAGCGCAGGTGCCAGGGCATCACCTTGCCAAAAAACTCGATGTGCGCGAAGCGGCCTTCTGCGAACAGGGCGCGGCAGGCTTCTTCGCGCATCAGCAAAGTGGGTGACAGACCCTGCGCCACCGATTCGTCGTAGGTGGTTTTCAAGACAATCAGGCATTGCGCGTCTTCGATGCACAGGTCCATGGCGGCCAGCCGCTCGCCGAACCAATAGCGGTACACGGCGCCGGCCCCGCGCGCGCAGAACGCTTCGAGCATGGCGCGGTAATAGCGCCCTTGCGGGTTATCGGCATGCACGGCGGTGCCGGCTTCCTGCTTCCAGCCGCTGCTCTCCAGGCGGCCGTAGTCGGCCACCGCGGCGGCGACGCCGGCCGGGTCGCGCAGAACCTCCAGGCGCGCGCTGACGCCTTCGCGGGCCAGACGCGCGCGCTGCTTTTTCAGGTTGGCGCGCAGGTTCTTGCCGCGCCCTTCCCAATAGTCGCGAAAGCTCGCGCCAAGCGTGATGCGGGCGGTGTCCTGATAATCCGTGGTCGCTTGCGCGCCGCCGTCGCGGGGGCGCGGCAGCAGATCGGGATCGCACTGGGTCAGGCCAAGTACCAGAGGCAAGCCCGGCAGCGCGGCAAGCAGGCTGGCCAGCAGGGCTTGCTGGTCGGCGCCGGGCGCCTGCAGCCAGATGCCCAGCGGCGCCTGCGCGGGCTGGAAGGTGTGCCAGGCGGCGCGCCCGGATGGGGTCACGATGGCCATGGCCAGGGTGCGGGCGTCCTGTTCGTAGCAGGCCAGCAGTTCGCGGCCGCTGCCGAAGTGCGCCAGCAAGGGCGCGACGAAATCGTAGTGCAGCAGGGCGCACGCCGGTCCGGCCTGGTGCAGGCTGCTCCAGCGCGCGCGCTGCTCGGCCAGCTGGCTGGCCGGCATCAGGCGCCAGCTCACGCCACCGCCCGCAAGACCGCCAGCATGGCGTCGATCTCGCCGTCGCGCAGCTCCTGGTGGCAGGGCAGGCCGATCACATTGCGCCCGAGCTG
>CBFGOU010000035.1:0-16410 GCA_965650445.1 uncultured Oxalobacteraceae bacterium
CAACCTCAATTGCGGTTGCCCGTCCGAACGGGTGCAGAAGGGCGCCTTCGGCGCGTGCCTGATGGCCGAGCCGCAACTGGTGGCCGATTGCGTCAAGGCCATGCGCGACGCCGTCACCATCGACGTGACCGTCAAGCACCGCATCGGTATCGACAAGAACGAGGAGTACAGCTTCGTGCGCGACTTCGTCGGTACCATTGCCGAAGCCGGTTGCCGCACCTTTATAGTGCATGCGCGCAACGCGATTCTGAAAGGCCTGTCGCCCAAAGAAAATCGCGAAATTCCACCGCTCAAGTACGCCACGGCCTACCAGCTCAAGCAGGATTTTCCCGATCTGGAGATCATCATCAACGGCGGCATCAAGACCAGCGACGAGATTGCGCTGCATCTGGACCATGTCGACGGGGTCATGATAGGGCGCGAGGCGTACCACAACCCGTACGCGATGGCGCAGTACGACACGCGCTTCTACCAGGACGATGCCGAGGTCAAGACACGCGAAGAAGTGCTCGCCGCGATGATCCCCTACATCGCCGCGCAACTGGCCGCGCACGGGGCGCGCGGCTTGAAACTGAACAGCATCACCCGCCACATGCTGGGCATCATGGCCGGTTTGCCCGGCGCCCGCAATTTCCGCCAGGTCATGTCCGACCCGCGCAAACTCGCCGCCGGCGACCCTCACCTCCTGCTCGAAGCGGCGGCGCGCATGCGCCAGGCCGCTTGATCATGCACCTTGCATAACAGGCAAGCCTTTGCAGGCGGGCCTGTTGCCATTTTGGCGTCTCCCAAATTCAACGGACGAAACTATTTCATGCCGTACAGCAAATAAAAGCTTGCTGTACGGCAAAACAGCAATCTATAATCGATCCTTATCTTTTGGTTCCCGGTTGTAACAAATAGTGATGTTGTTGTTTGTGGGAAACACTCAATACCAAGATCGAATGTTTTTGCATCCGCAGTCACTAATTGATTTATCCTGTGGGAAACACGCGCATCTTCACGCGCACAGCGATGGCCGTTGCAGCGTCGCACGGCACCAGAGCACCTCCGGGCGAGTCCGATCAATCGACACTTAGACGAAGAAACCATATGAATTTATCCAACATGAAAGTCGGCACCCGCCTTGGACTGGGCTTCACCATGGTGCTGTTTTTCCTGGTCGTGGTGACCTTTCTGGGCATCCTGCGCATGGGACAGATCCAGGATCGCCTCGACCGAGTGGTCGGCATGAACAATGTGGTGACCCGTCTGGTGATCGAAATGCGCACCAACGTGGCCGACCGCGTCAGCTCGCTGCGCATCCTGACCCTGATGAGCGATCCTGCCGACATGGAGCAGGACATGCACAAGATTAAGGATCTGGCGCGCAAGTACGACGCAGCGGAAGAAAAGCTGGCCGCCAAGTTCGCCACCGACGCCTCGGCCGAAGAAAATGGCTTGCTGACCAAGATCAAGGCACATGAAGCGGCGGCGATGCCGGCCATTGCCAAGGCCTCCGATCTGTGGCTGGCCGGCAAGGCTGAGGAAGCCACCCGCGTGATGATCAAGGAAATCCGTCCGGTGCAAAAGAAGTGGATGGAAGCGCTGGAGCAGCTGGCCACCCTGGAAGACAAGGTCAACACGACCGCCGTGGAAGATGCCGCATCGTCGTACAGGAACTCGCGTCTGACCATGCTGATCCTGGGCGGCGTGGCCATCGCGCTGGGCCTGGTCGCCGCCGTGGTGATTACCCGCGGCCTGATCAAGCAGCTGGGCGCCGAGCCTGACTACACCGCCAATATCGCCGGCAGCATCGCCCACGGTGACTTGTCGATCGCCATCGACACCGACGGCGCCGAGCGCGGCAGCCTGCTGGCGGAAATGAATGAAATGCGTAACAGCCTGGTCGGTATCGTGAGCCAGGTGCGGGTCGGTACCGAAACCATCGGCACGGCCTCGCGCGAAATCGCCGCCGGCAATCTCGACCTGTCCTCGCGCACTGAAATGCAGGCGAGCTCGCTGGAGAAGACCGCGTCGGCGATGGAAGAATTGACCTCGACCGTGAAACAGAACGCCGAAAACGCCCGTGAAGCCAACCTGCTGGCGGCATCGGCATCGGATGTGGCCCGCAAAGGCGGCGACGTGGTGTCGCAAGTGGTCGACACCATGGGCTCGATCAACGCCTCGGCCAACAAGATTGTGGACATCATCGGCGTCATCGATGGCATCGCTTTCCAGACCAACATCCTGGCGCTGAACGCCGCCGTGGAAGCGGCCCGTGCCGGCGAACAGGGCCGCGGCTTTGCGGTGGTGGCCTCGGAAGTGCGCAACCTGGCCCAGCGCAGCGCCGCCGCGGCGAAGGAAATCAAGACCCTGATCGGCGATTCGGTCGAGAAGGTCCAGGCCGGCAGCAAGCTGGTCGGCCAGGCCGGCGTGACCATGGATGAAGTGGTGGCCAGCGTCAAGCGCGTCACCGACATCATGAGCGATATCGCCAACGCCAGCCAGGAACAGAGCGCCGGCATCGAGCAGGTCAACCTGTCGATCATCGAGATGGACAGCATGACCCAGCAGAACGCCTCGCTGGTGGAAGAGGCCGCCGCCGCCGCCCAGAGCCTGCAGGATCAGGCCAGCGAACTGGCCCACGTGGTCAGCGTCTTCAAGCTGGCCGAAGGCGAGCAGCCGGTCATGGCGCACGCGCCGGCCATGCTCGAGCCGCAGCCGGTTGCCGCCGTGGCCAGGAAGGCCGCCCGTCCGGCCCTGAAACGTCCGGCCCCCGCCGCCGAGGCCGACGCGCCCGTCAAACCGAAAAAAGTTGCCGCCGCCGCTAACAGCGACGAGTGGGAAGAGTTCTAAAAAATAATTTTCAAATTTCTAATATCGATAAGTGGGGAAACCGAAACCATGAAGAAACGCGCATTCCGTCTGATCGCAGCCCTCGTTGTCGCCGGCGCCGGCAGCACCGTTTTTGCAGGTGAAGTGCCGGCCCAATTCGACCCCAAGTCCTGCAAAGCCGAGTATCCGAAAGCGTCGCTGATGAACGAAGAAGAAGGCGCCGTTTCGATGGCCTTCCTGGTGTCCGCCGAAGGCCGCGTGGTCGATTCGAAGATTGAGAAGACCAGTGGTTACAAGAACCTCGACAACGCCGCCGTCAGGGCGATCAGCAATTGCAAGTTCAAGCCTGGTTCCAAGGATGGCGCAAGCGCCCAGACCTGGACCAAGGTGAATTACGTCTGGGCGCTTTGATCGCCTGAACTGCATCACATCTGGGGAAGAATGGTATGTCTACGAATAAGCGATTTCTGGGCGTCATGGTGGCCATGCTGGTGTCGGGCCTGACTCATGCGGGGGAAGTACCGGCGGTGTTTGAACCGGCGAAGTGCAAGGCCGAGTACCCGAAGGCGTCGCTGATGAACGAGGAGCAGGGCACGGTCTCGATGTCTTTCCTGGTCAATCCGGACGGAACCGTTGCCGAGTCCAAGCTGGAAAAGACCAGCGGCTTCAAGAACCTCGACAAGGCCGCCCTGAAGTCGATCAGCGCCTGCAAGTTCAAGCCCGGTACCAAGGACGGCGCTCCGGCCCAGACCTGGACCAAGGTGGACTACGCCTGGAAACTCGACTGATTCCTGCCATGCCACGCACCGGCGCACGCGCGCCGGTGTCTCCGTCCTACCTCGCAATGCCGCCTTCCACGCCCTGCACACACCAGTCCAGGGACGTCAATTCCCTCCGCTTCGGCGCCGCACCCGCCGCCACCCCGTAGCTGGCCACCCTTGTTCTACTGCTGCTCCTCCGCCGCACTCCGCGCACCCTGCTGCGGAACCGGGCCGATGCTGGACTACTGCGTCCGGCGCGCAGTCTGAAGATGCGGCGCCGCCAGCATGGTCTGGTCGAGGAAGGTGGCGGCGGCGCGCGCATAGCGTGGCCGCATGTGCACCGAGTCGGTGTACAGCGGCACGCCCGCCTCGTCCAGCACCGGGCACTTGCCGTTGCCGCACAGCGTATCGGCCGGTTCGATGGCCACCGCGCCGGTGTTGCGCGCGATGTCCAGAAGACGCTGGCGCGCCTGCGCATGGCGCGTGAAGTACTCGTTCAGGTCGAACGGCGCGATGTGCTTGAGCGGATAGATGCCGCCCAGGCGCGAGCCGGTGTACATCGACTGCGGATCGAGCTGCGCCCCGGCGGGCGGTTGCAGCACCAGATACACCTTCTTGCCATTGGCAACCAGCCTGGCCAGGCTGGCGCGCAGCGAGTTGTACGCCAGTTCCTGCGCGCGCGGATCGGGAAACGCCAGCTCGGTCTTGCCGTCCTCGACCAGCAGCTCGTGCTGGCTCGGGGCAAAGTAGCCGTACCACGCCGCCCCTACCACCACCACGTCGGTGGCGGGACTGTTGGCCAGCGCATAGGCGGCCCTGGTGGTCTGGGTGCACAGCGGGAAGCGCAGGCGCGGCAGGCGCACCGTGCCTTCGATCGGCGGGCAGCCGCCGGCGGTGGCGAAGATTACCGAGCGGTAGCGCTCCGGCGCCGTGCCGATGGCGTGCTCGACGCGCGGGCCGTACTGCTGCATCACCGAGTCGCCCAGGAACACGGTCTGCCCGGGCGCCTTGCTGGCCGCCTTCTGGAACACGATGCCCTGGAAGCGTATCGGCGTGAGCGTGCGGCCCGGGAAGTCGCTGTCGTTCAGCGCCGACAGATAGGCTTCGGCGCCATGCGTATCGATCCGTTCGCGCAGGGTGCCGGTGGCAATCGTGACGCCCAGCACGGCGATGGCCAGCATGCCGCCGGCCAGCGACCAGGTCACGCGCATGCGGGCGCGCAGCGCGCGCAACGGCAGTTCCAGCAGGCGGTAGGTCAGCACGGCCAGCACGCAGGCGGCCGCCAGCAGCGCCGCCTTGACCAGCATCGGCGGCTTCTGGCCATACACGATGAAGGCGAACGACAGCAGCGGCCAGTGCCACAGATAGAGCGGATAGCTGACCAGGCCGATGGCCGTCATCGGGCGCAGTCCCAGCAGGCGGCGGTTGAGCAGGCCGCCGGGGCCCGCCATGACCAGCAGGAAGCTGCCGCCCACCGGCAGCAGCGCCCACAGGCCGGGGAACAGCGCCTGGGGTGAAATCAGCCAGAACGACAGGGCCAGCAGCAGCGCTCCGGCCAGCGACAGCCAGTGCGCATGCGGCGTGAAACGCTCCTTATGGTGCAGGGTCAGGTAGGCCGCAACGCCGCCGCTCATCAGCTCCCAGAAGCGCGACACGGGCGAAAAGAAGGCGCCCACCGGATTGCTGTCGACCATGTGCAGGTTGACCGCCATCGACACGGCGAAAATGGCCCCGGCCACCCACAGAAAGCGCAGGCGCAGCTGGTACACGGCCCACAGCAGCACCGGCCAGACGATATAGAACTGTTCTTCCACGCCCAGCGACCATAGGTGCAGCAAGGGCTTGGTGGTGCCGGCATTGTCGAAGTAGCCGGCTTCGTGCCACAGCAGCAGGTTGGAGACGAAGCCGGCGCCGGCCAGCGCGTGCCGGCCGATCTGCAGGAATTCATCGCGCAGCAGCAGCATCCAGGCACAGGCCAGGGCGACCAGCAGCACCAGGGTGAGGGCGGGGAAGATGCGGCGGATCCGGCGCACGTAGAAATCGCCGATCGAAAAGCGGCCCGCTTCCAGTTGCCGGGCGATGATGGTGGTGATCAAAAAGCCGGAGATGACAAAGAAGATGTCCACGCCAACGAAGCCGGAATGAAACCAGTTGGGCCAGGCGTGATATAGCAGAACGGCAATGACGGCAATGGCGCGCAGGCCGTCGATATCGGCGCGGTAGTCGAGCGCGTGCGAAAGTCCCGCAACCGGGCGGGCAGGAGAGGGCTGCATGGTGTTCCTTAGTTTAGTTATCTAAAGAATAACCATTGTTCAGCCATCGTGGCGCGCGATTGGGCGCGCCAATGGCCTGCCGCTCAGCTGGCGGAACGGGCGCGCCGCACCTGCTGGCGCCGGTCGTAATTTTCCAGCAGCGCTTCGCGCGCGACCTCGTCGTTAATCCCGCGCAGTTTGAGGAAACGTTCGGCGGCGTCGCTGCCAAAGGCACGCTTGAGTGCGCTCGCTTCGTTCACCTGGGCGGCGGTCTCGTGGTCCTGGCGGCGGTCTTCCCCGCGGCGTTCGTTGTCATCCATGTTTTCCATGTAGTTCTCCCGGTCTCTTTGCCTTTATATCATGACTCGGGGACGGGCACCGTTGCAATTATGCGAAGCGGCGGTCCGGAGTATTATCCGGATATGCATGCATATAAAAAAACCGGCACAAGGCCGGTTTTTTTATTCGATCCGGGTGGGAATCAGAATTTGTAGCGCACGCCGAAAGAAATCAGATTGGCTTTCAGGATGCCACCGTCGTCTTTGACGATTTTGCCGAAGTTTTCGTATTCCACCACGCCGACGATATCTTTGGTCAATGCATACGAAGCACCGATGCCGATCAGCGCGGTGTTGTGGTATTCGTTGAAGTTGTTACCGTTGACATTGAGTTTGGTGCGGCTGCGGGCGGCGCCAACCTTGGCGAACACAGCGAATTCCTGATTGACAGGCACGGTGGCGGTGCCGGCAACGTAGATCGATTCCGGCTTGCCGGAGATGGACGGGCCGTTGTTCAACTCGCCTTTGCCCAGGTAATTGTAGCCGCCCTCAACACCGAAGGTCGGGTTGAACTGATAGCCGCCGTACAGCTTGGCGGCGGTGGCGGAATCCTTGGCCGAAGGCAGACCGGAGATATCTGCCTTCAGTTCGGCGCGGCCGACATTGGCGCCGATGTAGGCTTGTGCCTGGGCGAACGAAGCGGCGCTAGCCGCGATCAATGCGACGATCAATTTGGTTTTCATGTGAGCCTATTTAAAAGTTTATATGCACAGGCGCGGTCTCTCTCATTGACAGCGCAGCGGTATTATATCCGAAGGATTAACATTGGCAATTGAGGTGTTGCTTTTATGATTTGCCGGGATGATCGCCTATGCATAAAAAGTTATTGGCAGGATTTATCACTCCGGCGTATTATCGATATTCATCTTGGTGATATTTTCAAGGCGCCAAGCGAAATTGCCTGAGTAATAATAAACATACATATCCAAAACTTTTTTTCCTAAATGAGGACCGCATGATCCGTATGCATAAACCCAGCGCGCTGATGTGCGCCGTAGCCATCCTGTGCGGCGGCAACGCGCTGGCGCTGGACCTGCCCAAAGGCGTGACCCAGGGCCCGTCGATGGAAGGCATTACCGAATACCGCCTGCCCAACGGCCTCAAGGTGCTGCTGTTCCCGGACGCGTCCAAGCCCACCGTCACGGTCAACATGACTTACCTGGTCGGTTCGCGTCATGAGAACTACGGCGAGTCCGGCATGGCCCACCTGCTCGAACACCTGCTGTTCAAAGGCGCCACCGGCTACACCGACATCACCAAGCAGTTCTCCACGCGCGGCATGCGTTTCAACGGCACCACCAGCACCGACCGCACCAATTACTACGAGAGCTTCAAGGCCGACGACGACAACCTGAAATGGGCGATCGGCATGGAGGCGGCGCGCATGGCGCGTTCCTTCGTGGCGCGCAAGGACCTCGACTCGGAAATGACGGTCGTGCGCAACGAATTCGAAATGGGCGAGAACAGCCCCGTCAATGTGCTGTTCAAGCGCCTGCAGAACATCTCGTTCGACTGGCACGCCAACGGCCACTCGACCATCGGCAACCGCAGCGACATCGAGCATGTGCGCATCGAGAACCTGCAACAGTTCTACCGCACCTGGTATCAGCCGGACAATGCCGTACTGCTGGTGGCCGGCAAGTTCGACGCCGCCAAGACGCTTAACTGGATCACCACCGCCTTTGCCGCCGTGCCCAAGCCCAAGCGCACCTTGCCCGAATTCTGGACCGTCGAACCGGCCCAGGACGGCGAGCGCAGCTTCACCGTGCGCCGCAAGGGCGACTTCCAACTGGTGGCGCTGGCCTACAAGATTCCGGCCGAAATGCACGCCGACGCACCCGCGCTCGGTGTGCTGTCCAGTATCCTGGGCGACAACCCCAATGGCCGCCTGCACAAGCAGCTGGTGGTGCCCGGCAAGGCGGTACAAACCTTCAGCTTTAATATAAACGGCGCCGAGCCGGGCCTGCATCTGCTGGGCGCGGTGGTCAAGAAGGGCGACGTCATCGACCCGGTGCGCGACGTCATGATCGCCGCCGCCGAAAGCTTCGGCAAGCAGCCGCCGACCGCGGAGGAAGTGCAGCGCGCGCAGCGCCAGGCCGCCAACTCCATCGAGAAGATGATCAACGACCCTGAGCAGGTCGGCGTGGCGCTGTCGAACGCCATCGCGCTGGGCGACTGGCGCACCTTCTTCTACAACCGCGACCAGTACGCCAAGGTGACGCCGCAGCAGGTGGCCGACGTGGCAGCGCGCTACCTGAAGAAGACCAGCCGCGTGGCCGGTAACTTCCTGCCCGACGACGACGTGTCGCGCGTGGAAATCGCCGCCGCGCCGAGCGCCGCCCAGGCCCTGGCCGGCTACACCAACAGCGCCATCGTGCAGGCTGGCGAAGACTTCGACCCGGCGCCGGCCAACATCGACAAGCGCACCCGCCTGAGCAAGGTGGGCGGTCTCAATCTGGCGCTGCTGCCCAAGAAGACCCGGGGCGCCATGGTCTCCGTTCGCCTGAATCTGCATTGGGGCGACGAAAAGAGCCTGTTCGGGCGATCCCGCGCGGGATGGATGGCCGGCATGATGCTCGACCGCGGCACCAGCCGCTACACGCGCGAACAGCTGGCCGACGAAATGACCAAGCTCAAAATCCAGGGCAGCCTGTACAGCTTCACCACCACGCGCGAGCATTTGCCGGCGGCCCTGCGCCTGTTCGGCCACATGCTCAAGGAGCCGAGCTTCCCCGAGAGCGAATTCGAGCAGCTGCGCCAGCAAATGATCGTCGGTACCGAAGCTGGCCGCAACGAGCCGCAGGTGGTTGCCCAGCGCGCCAAGAACCTGCACTTCAACCACTATCCGAAGGGCGACCCGCGCGCCGCCAGTACGATCGACGAGGACATCGCCGCCTTCAAGGCGATCACCCTGGCCGACGTGAAGGCCTATCACCACGATTTCTACGGCGCTTCGCAAGGCGACCTGGCGGTGGTGGGCGACTTCGACGCCGATCAGGTGGCGGCGGTGACGCGGGAAGTGTTCGGCGACTGGAAGAGCCGCGCGCCCTACAAGCGCCTGGACTGGAAGAACTTCGACGTGACGGCCAAGACCGAGACGCTGAACACGCCGGACAAGGAAAACGCCAGCTACAGCGCGCGCATCGACGTCGATATGGCCAAGGACGATCCCGACTATCCGGCGCTGATGGCGGCCAATTACATCTTCGGCAGCGGCGGGCTCAAGTCGCGCCTGATGGACCGCGTCCGCCAGAAGGATGGGCTGTCGTACGGCGCCGGTTCGGGCGTGAACGTGCCTGACCAGGACCGTGCCAGCAGCTTCACCATCGACGCCATCGCCGCGCCGCAGAACATGAACAAGCTGTCGGCGGCGGTGCGCGAAGAGCTCGACCGCGCACTCAAGTCGGGCTTCACGGCCGAGGAATTGGCCGGCGCCAAGAGCGGCTTGCTGCAACTGGCGCAGCAGGCCCGTGCGCAGGACCGGGCGGTGGCCGACAAATGGGCCTTGAACCTGTACACCGGCAAGACCTTCGCCTGGGAGCAGAAGATCGACGACGCCATCGGCAGGCTGACCGTGGAGCAGGTCAACGCCGCCTTCCGCAAGGCGGTCGATCCGGCGCGCATGTCGGTGTTTATCGTGGGCGACGCCGCCAAGGGTGTGGGCGCAGGCGCCGCGCCGTAATCGAAGGCCGGCCTCGCACACCGTGCGCGGCCGTCGTCCCCGCGTGCGCGCGAGTCCGCCCTCGCGAATGCGGGGGGCGACGCTTGGTTTATCTTCCCGTTGACCACCCATCCGGAACGTCTGCTTTTACCTTCTCTCGGCAGCGCGTCAGGCACAGCACGCACAGCAGCGAAAACACCGCCGCGCTGAGCAGGGTGAGGCGGTAGTTGTGGCCGGACAGGTCCAGCAGCGGCCCCTGCAAACTGCTCACCACGATGCCGGCGACGGCGACCATCAGGTCCTTGGTGGAATTGAACTGCACGAAGCGGTCGTTGGGGAACAGCGCCATCGGCATCGACGCGGCGGCGGTGAAATATGCCCCTGACAGGATCACGTGGGCGAGGAAGAACAGGCGGAACGTAAAGGCGTCGTGCAGCCAGAGCAAGCCGCAGCCGGCGGCCAGCAGGTAGGCGCCCATCAGCAGGGCCGACATGCGCACCGCGCCGAAGCGGTCGACCATCCAGCCGATGCCGATCGCGCTGGCGATCGAGATCGCATAGCCGGTCGCCGTCATGGTTCCCAGCGCGGCCTTGGAGATGCCCGACACCTGCGCGTAGTACTGGCAAAAGGTGTTGAAGGGGTTGAAGGTCACGCCGGCGCACATGAAAGCCGCGAAAGTCCACAGCATGGAGCGCTGCGCGAAGCATTCCAGGATATGCGCGCGCGGCACCAGCAGCGATTGGCTGCGCCCGCCCGGCGGCGGATCGAGCCGGGGCGGCTCGCGCAGCATCATGCACATCAGCACCACCGGAATGCTGAACAGCAGGCCGATGGCGATCAGGATCTCGAACAGGTAGTGGTCAAGGAGCGCGAACGCCAAGGTATTGAAGCCGATGCCCACGCTCAGGCTGACGGCCCGGATGAGCGCATAAAAGCGCCCCAGGAAGGGGCTGGGCACGACATCGTTGACCTGGCCGGCGAACAGCGCGGCGGTGGTGATCGACGCGCATTCGAACAGGGTCCAGAACAGGCAGAAGAAGGCCAGGTTGCACACGTCCAGGCCGGGCGACATGGCGCCCAGCAGCGCATCGGTCCATTGCCCCAGCGTGGGCGAGAAGGCCAGTCCGATCATGGCGGCCGCGCCGACCGGTGCGGCGGCCAGCAGGAAGGGGCGGCGCCGGCCCCAGCGCCCGCGGTGGCGGTCGGAGTGGTAGCCGACGAAGGGCACCAGCAGTACGCTGAGCAGGGCCGGAATGGTGACCACCAGCAGCGAGGTGGTGGTGTCGGAAGCGCCATGACGGCGCAGGAAATCCAGTCCGGAGGGCAGGGCGGCGCGGTCGCGGATGGCGATGCCCAGGTCGCCCACCATCAGCCAGAAGAAGACCGCCAGCAGGCCCGCCGCCGACAGCGGCAGCGCGCGCTGCGACCACGCGGGCAGGCTTCGGCTCATGGCGGGACCGGCGGCTTACGCCAGGCCGGGTTTGCGCTTGGCCAGCGGCGCGGTGGAAGCGCGCAGCATCAGCTGCATCGGGAACGAGATTTTGCGGTCGCTGAATTCCTTGCCCTGAATGAGGTCGATCACTTCGTCGACCGCGCGCTCGGCCATCGAGGTGTACGGCTGGCGCATGGTGGTCAGCTTGGGGAACACATAGCTGGAGGTCGGGATGTCGTCGAAGCCGACCACCGAAATGTCGTCCGGCACCGACAGCCCTTTGCTGCTGATCGCGTCGATGGCGCCGAAGGCCATCTCGTCGTTGGCCGAGAAGATTGCGCTGGGTGGTTCGGCCAGCGCCAGCAGCTGTTCGGTGGCCGAATAGCCGCCGGTCTGGGTAAAGGCGCCTTCCACGCACAGCGCGGGATCGACTGCCACCCCGGCCGCGGCCAGCGCTTCCAGATAACCCTGGTGGCGCTCGCCGCTCTGGCCGGTGCCGTTGGTGCCGGCAATGAAGCCGATGCGGCGGTGGCCCAGTTCGAGCAGGTGCTCGACGGCGGTGCGCGCGCCAATGCGGTTTTCCACCGCCACCACCGGCACGTTCATCGGCTTGGCGTCGAAGTTGACCAGCACGCAGGGAAAGCGCTGCTGGTTGACCAGGTCGAGGTAACCGTCGTTCACGTTCGGCAGCAGCAGCAGCAGGCCGTCGCACAGCTTGCTGAGCATTTCGCAGGTTTCGATGCGGCCGGGCCGGTCGAAGCGCTCGGCATTGAAGACGATCAGGTCGTAGCCTTTCTGGCGCGCGTTGTCGCTGATGGTGCGGATGATTTCGTGCAGCACCACGGAACCGTAGTTGTTGACGAATACGCCGATCAGGTTGCTCTTGTCGCCGCGCATGCGGCGCGCCAGCAGGTCCGGCGTGTAGTTCAGGCTGGCCGCCGCTTCCATGATGCGCGCGCGCGCCGCTTCCGACACATAGCCGACGCCGCGGATGGCGCGCGAGGCGGTAATCGGCGACACGCCGGCCAGCTTGGCCACTTCACTTAATTTGCTCGCTTTACGCATGGAGATTCCACGATGCTCGGATAGGCAGATTGTAGTGCCTTCGAGAAAATGTTGTGCAGCAAATTTCTATCGCGGAGGCACTACGGTGTGGTCACGATACCACATTCGTGAAAATAAATTTGCTCTTGATTTTTTCTTTGCAATTCAATCGCTTAGATGATTATTTTAAAAATTACGAATATTGACGAGTTGCAAAATTGTGGACTCATGGTAACGTGACCATATGTTCACAGCATGGGTCGCTGAATGGACGTTGGAGTTCACACGGAGAGAGACAATGAAAAAAAAGATTCTAGCCACGCTGTTGCCTGTAGCACTGTCGGCAATGTATGGCTCCCAAGCGGCAGCCCAGGAAGCGCCCGCGCAGCCTGACGCAGCCAACGCCGGACCGGTCGCCACGGTGACCGTGACCGGCTTCCGGTCCAGCCTGCAGAAAGCGCTGAACCTCAAGCAGCAGGCTATCGGCGTGCGCGATTCGATCGTGGCTGAAGACATCGGCAAATTCCCCGAAGCGAACGTGGCCGAATCGCTGCAGCGCGTGCCGGGCGTGATCCTGAACCGCGACGAAAACTCGGCCGAAGGCCAGCGCATCTCGATCCGCGGTCTGCCCACCGAGTACACCGTCACCACCTTGAACGGCGCGCCGGTCAACACCACTTCCACCGGCGGCATCGGCAATGCCCAGCGCGGCTTCAACTACGACGTGTTCGCTTCCGAACTGTTCGGCCGCGTGGACTTCTACAAGTCGCCGATGGCCGACCTGAGCGAAGGCGGCCTGGGTGGCGTGGTCGATATGCAGTCGCCACGTCCCTTCGACAATCCCAAGCGCACCATCCGTTATGCCGCTTCCGCCTCGTACAACACGATGTCGAAGAAGACCGATCCGACCGGCTTTGCCCTGTTCTCCAACACTTGGGGCAATTGGGGCTTCCTGGTGGGCGGTTCGCACTCGACGAGCGTGAACAACCGGTCCGGCTTCGAAGCGACCGGCGGCTACAACAGCTCCGCACGCGGCAGCCAGAATCCCGTCAAGGGCAACTTCGCGCTGGCGCTGGACTACGACGATCCGCGCGCCAACCTGTCCGGCTACACCCGTGACCAGATCGACAATGCGCTGCTGCCGCGCATCTACCGCTACTTCGGCTCAGCCAACGAGCGTACGCGCGACGGCCTGGTGTCGTCCCTGCAGTACAAGACGCCCGAGCTGAATCTGAGCCTGGACACCATGTACTCGAAGCTCAAGAACAGCTTCGACTCGGGGTACATGGGTATTCTGATCCGCAACAGCAAGACCACCAACCGCGCCGCGCCGGCCGGGCAGGGCGCCAACAGCGGCCTGGTGCCGCTCAATGTGCAGATCGATCCGGCCACCAATCTGCTGACCGGAACCTTCGGCAACACCTCATACAGCAGCGGCGTCACCTACAGCGACGACGAGACCAAGTTCGGCTACGTGGCCCTGAACGGCCAGTGGAAAGCCACCAGCAAGCTGGCCATCACCGGCCAGTTGAGCAGCAACAGCAGCAAGGCGCAGAGCTACCAGGACACCCTGTCGGGCCAGATCTTCGGCGTCGATTCGACCATCGACTACGGTTCGGACCATGTGTACCCATCGATGTCGTCGACGGCCAGCTACACCGATGTGAACAACTACTCGGGCTTCGGCATCAACACCGGCCTGACGCGCGAAACCGACAAGGGCAAGCAGGGCCGCCTGGTGGCGGACTGGGACTACGACCTGCCGGGTGCGTGGACTGGCCACCTGAAGGGCGGAGCGGTCTTCGTGGAAACCACCAAGGGCATCCACAAGCGCAACGGCAGCGCGGCCATGACCACCAAGCTGAACACCCTTGGCAATGCCGGTATGCGCAACGGCATGACCACCACCCTGCCGATCTCCAACCTCGACATGGGCGCGGGCTGGCCGCACGCCTGGGGCACCTTCACGCGCGACTACACCTACTCGACCTTCGATCCGCTGGCGTACAACACCGACGCCACGTTCACCCCGGCGCAAAGCTTCACCGCCACGGAGAAGGTCTCGACCGCCTTCATCCAGTCGGACTTCAGGGGCGATGTGGCCGGCCACGAGCTGCGCCTGAACGCCGGCGTGCGCTACTCGAAGACCGAAACCGGCATCGACAACTTCAAGCAGCAGGGCACCAGCCTGGTGTACGCGCCGAACAACGAGCAGGGTTCGTACAGCAACGTGCTGCCGTCCATGAGCGCCGCCTTCGACATCACCGATAACCTGATGTGGCGTGCTTCGTGGGGCAAGACGATCTCGCGCGCATCGCTGTCGATCATCGCCGCGCAGACCGTGATTCCGAACCCGTTCGACAACACCGCCACCGCGGGTAATCCAAGCCTGCGTCCGCAGCAGTCGAAGAACCTGGACACCAGCCTGGAATGGTACTTCCAGCCGGGCAGCGTGCTGTCGGCCGCGCTCTTCAAGAAAGACCTGACCGATGCCACGGTGTCGAGCACCGTCAACACCACCTTCGGCGCACTGGGCCTGCCCGATACCGCCCTGGGCGCGATCTTCCAGGACGCCAACGGCAAGGTCGATCCGAACCTGCCGATGCAGCTGCGCACCTATTCGAACGCGGGCAAGCAGACCCTGAAGGGCTTCGAGCTGGCTTACCAGCAGGCCTTCAACTTCCTGCCGGAGCCGTTCAACGGTCTGGGCGCACTGGCCAGCTACACCCACATCAACCCGTTCAACAGCGCCAAGTGGATCACCAACGCCGGCCAGGAAATCGAAGTGAACTCGGTACCGAAGTATGCCTACAGCGCGACCGGCTACTACGAGAAAGGCCCGCTGGCGGTGCGCCTGTCGTACAACTACAAGGGCCGCTCGCTGCATGGCGACAACCCGCGTAACCTGGGCGACGATCTGATCCGCTGGCGCGCGGCGCGTGGCTACCTGGACGGCAGTATCAGCTACAAGATCAGCGACAGCCTGGAGCTGCGGATCGATGCGCTGAACCTGTCGAACACCCTGGCCTACGACTACTTCGAAGACGCCACCGGCAAGTACGGCAGCGGCAGGACGACCCGGATGGACTACGCCAAGTATGACGGCCGCACCATCAAGATCGGCATCCGCGGCAAGCTGTAATACGGCCGCCTGAGCGGGAACGGCCCCGGGCCGTTCCCGCGCTTGACTGACACTACATCGAAGACTATGCAACGACAAACTCTCGCGCCCGTCATGAGCAGGCGGCTGTACCTGCGGGCCGCGCTGGCCGGCGCCGCGCTGCTGGTGACCGGTTGCGTCACCGGCGGCCGTGCCTCCGGCGCCGTTCCGACCAAGGCCAGCGTGCTCGCTGCGCTGAACCTGGCCAACACGTACTGGCAGGGCACGCACGCGCCGCAGCAGTGGGCGTTCTGGGACCAGGCCGCGTACCACACCGGCAACATGGAGGCCTACGCCATCACCGGCAACGAGGCATGGCGCAAGTATTCGAACGACTGGGCCGAGCATAACCGCTGGCAGGGCGCCAAGGCGGCCGACAAGTCGACCTGGAAGTACACCTACGGCGAGACCGACGAGCACGTGCTGTTCGGCGACTGGCAGATCTGCTTCCAGACTTACGCCGACCTGTATCAGCTCGACGCGGTCAAGGACCGCCGCAAGATCGCCCGCGCGATCGAGGTGATGCAGCACGAAATGAGCACCCCGAACAACGATTACTGGTGGTGGGCCGACGGCCTGTACATGGTCATGCCGGTCATGACGAAGCTGTACAGGATCACCGGCGAGCGCCGCTACCTCGACAAGCTGCACGAGTACTTCGCCTGGGCCGACCGGCTGATGTTCGACCCGGAAGCGGGCCTGTACTACCGCGACGCCAAATACATCTACCCCAAGCACAAGGCCAGCAATGGCGGGCGCGACTTCTGGGCACGCGGCGACGGCTGGGTCTTCGCCGGCCTGGCCAAGGTGCTGGCCGACCTGCCGCCCGACCACGCCGCTTACGCGCTGATGCTGGACCGCTTCAAGCGCATGGCCAAGGCGCTCAAGCCGGTGCAGCAGGAAGAAGGCTACTGGACCCGCAGCATCCTCGATCCGGACCAGGCGCCG
>CBFGOU010000036.1:0-16176 GCA_965650445.1 uncultured Oxalobacteraceae bacterium
CACCACAACGTGGGCGGCCTGCCGGAAACGCTGAACCTCAAGCTGCTGGAACCGCTGCGCGAACTGTTCAAGGACGAAGTGCGCAAGCTGGGCGTCGCCCTGGGCCTGCCGCACGACATGGTCTACCGCCACCCGTTCCCGGGCCCGGGCCTGGGCGTGCGCATCCTCGGCGAAGTGAAGCGCGAATACGCCGACCTGCTGCGCGAAGCGGATGCGATCTTCATCGAAGAACTGCGCAAGACCCCGTTCGAAGTGCCGCACGTGCCGGGCATCGACGCGGGCAAGGCGCCGACCAACTGGTACGAAGCGACGTCGCAGGCATTCGCTGTGTTCCTGCCGGTGAAATCGGTGGGCGTGATGGGCGATGGCCGCACCTATGAATACGTCGTCGCGCTGCGTGCGGTGCAGACGCTGGACTTCATGACGGCGCAGTGGGCGCATCTGCCGCATGAGTTGATGGGCAAGGTCTCCAACCGGATCATCAACGAAGTGCGCGGTATCAATCGCGTCGTGTATGACATTTCGGGGAAACCGCCGGCGACGATCGAGTGGGAGTGAGGTTTCCTTCTGGAAATTCTCTTGTGGCTAGAAAAAGCTAGCTTCGGCGAGCTTTTTTTAGCTTAACCGTTTCAGTGGCGGTCGCTCTGAGCCCGCTCAAGATTGCTACTTGCTCTGGTCAAGCTTGGTCAGTCGCTATCGACGCTCGCGTTCCATGCCAGTCTCGATGCGATAAGCGCCGCTGTGACTGCACCAAGGCTTTGCAGGAGGCTGCAAAGCCATATACATCGCTGTACTTCATCTTAGCGTCAAGCAAATCTAGTGCCCAGAATCGGGTATTTCTCGACTCAGCGATTTGCCCGAACGTCGGCATCGACAGGTTGTTCGGAATCTGTGTTACGGGAAGCGGGAAGAAAGTCAAGTCGTGGGAAAAGTCACTGCCTCCCTTGTAGAAACGAGAAGAGTGACGAGAGCAGGCCTGGTTGTCGGGAAGCCGCGCTGGTCGCAGGCGCCGTGCGCGGTGGAACCACGGACTGTACTCCGGAGTTTTGCGTGACCTCGGAAACCTTGGCGCTGGGCAGCAGGGGTGAGGCCGGGTGCGTCGAAGTCCCTCCATGCGTGGCTACGGGCGGCGTGATCACCCTCGCGAACGCGGGGAGCGGCGGAAGTGGTTTCATGGACCTTGCCGAGGTAACGATAGGATGCGGCACCGCGATAGGCACAGCAGCCGGCGCGGCTGGAACGTTCCATTTCTCGGCCAGTCGCGGCGGTACGACAAGAAGCTTACGTGCCCTCGTTGCGGCAACATAAAGGAGCCTGGCCTCCTCAGGGTTGAGCACCGGCTTAGGGGGGATGTCCTTGCTCAAGCGAGGCTCGAAATCGGAGAAGAGAGTCACGGAATCCCACTCCCTACCTTTCGCCTTGTGTCCGGTCGACACGATGAGGTCGGCTGCGTCTTCCTCGCGCGAAACCGATTCTAGCTTGGTAATCAGGATCGCCTCTCCGTAGGCGCTCACAATGCTGACGAACGACCTGAGCGACTCTCCCTCGTCCGATTTGGCGAAGTCAACGACTTCGGCCCAATCCTTGAAGCCGAAAAACTCCGGACAATCGGCCGGCACCGCAGATTTCAGCTTGCTGACATCCTTTAGCATCTGGATCAGATCACCGACGCCTCCCACCACGTGCGGCCTGCGATTGCGTGCCAGCGCATCGATCACCACGGTAACAACGCCGGCATTAGTTCGGCACAGAATGGTGCCGGTCTTTCCCGTCGCGGCAATCCTTGTATTCTTGGTTGGATCGCCAAGGACTGTCCTCGTTTCTCCCAGGACCCTCAAGATTGACGTCGCTGCCGCTGCCACCGAATCGCCGAACCTGAACGATTGGGTAAGTACTGCTTCAGCATCGGTCTCTACACTTGCCATTGCATTAATGGCCCCGCGCCATTCGTAGATCTGCTGGTGCCGGTCGCCGACGAGCGTCAGGTGGTTGTCTTGGCGTCGCAGGACACTTAGTACTGCCTCGTTGGTGTCCTGGGCTTCATCAAGCAAGATGAAATCGTAGTCAAGGCGCGGCTCCGAGAGCGACCAGAGCTTGAGGTAGCCATCGTGGCCGAGCGGAGCCTCATCTTTCGGGTCCAGCATTCGGTCCCAGAGATGGGCAGCGAGCTTGCTTACGTACTCCGTGAACTCTTCTCGATACTTGGCGTCGAGCGTCTTCAGTTTGCCTGTCAAGGGAACGTGGCGAACAACGATCTCGTCATTACCGCTTTGGCAAAATCGTTGAACGGTCTTCGCAGTCAGGTACGCGAGCGACCTTGGCGTCAATGTGATGTTGCCGACAACAATCTCTTCGATCTGGAGAAGATGGGCAACCCGATTACCATGCAATGGTTGGGTAAGCTTTGCCATATCCCCGTTGTACTTTCCTGCGACCGTCCGGAAGGCCAACGAATGCGTCGTTCTGCAGTCGACTGACTTTGGAAATTTTAAGGAAGCCTCTGCAGCAATACTTTTATTAAAAGCCAGGTAGAGGCCACTCTTCGACGTCGACTTGGCAATCGCGACTAGGGTCGACGTCTTGCCGGTACCAGCAAACGCACTGATCTTGAGCGAACTCGACGTTTTGAAGAGTTCGACGACCTTCAATTGTTCGTTGGTTAATTTCAACGCGAGCTCCGAAATATGGACTGACGAGGCCGCGGCCAAGGGCGGCAGCTTGACCGGCTGTCCAGACATGTAGGCAGACGGCGAACTAGAAGATGAGCGTCAAGCGCAGATAATTTCTAATTCGGAATAGGAAGGTCAGCCAGTGTAGGCATTTTGTATAGATTCATTACCCCTGACAATATTTTTATTGCAAATAATCAATTTTATTTACGATGCCTGCTGAAATGACGCGTGATCGATACGTCAGCGAGCTGGGGCTTCAGCGGTATGGTGTTAGGGCAAGTTGTATTGTTATTTTAACTCGTAACAGTTGGAAATATCATGGTCGTGAGGGCCGATACATTGGTATACGAAAATAATTGTCGCGCCTGCGATGGCGGGTGAGGGTGACGCCGCTGAACGTTGGCATGGTTCAGCACTCGGAGTGGATAGCCCATGGGTGGCGCGCTTCGTATCGGCGACAGGTAAATTGCGGTACCTGCTGACGCGATTGAAGCGACGAGCATTAGCGATATTGAGCCTGACCTAGCGACGAATGCGGCTGGCTTGCGCTCCAGCTGTCGAGGATGGCGCAGGGTGAGCGGGCAATGACCCTGGCCGTGCCCAGCCATCCCAACCTCGAACTCGCGTAATGGCTGGGCGGGGCGTCGTGGTCGATGGTTTTTGTGCGAGAAACAACATCGACCAGCGCGTTATCGAAGGGTGTCTGCCACCATCGCTGCCGTTGCCTCCAAGTGCGCTCGCGCCCATCCTTGCCAGCGGTTCCATGCCGGTGGCGCCAAGCTAGGTAGAAGTATCAACTTCATACCAGCGACGTCCACGTGGACCGGCGCGCCGGGATCATTTCTCGCAGGCGGCAGGGCGGCGCCGACAATTGCCGCAACGTCGCGTATGGTGCCGGCACCGTGTGCGATGAGGACCCGGGGCCGCACATGCTCCAGTAGGAGACGAAAGATGGCGGTACCCACTTCGCGCCCACCGGTATGCGCCGGCTTGGCGAGGTCCGCGCTCATCGGGCTCGAGTAGCAGATGACGTTCGTTTCGAGCACCCGGTCGACCCCGACATCCATTAGAAAGGTGCGAAGTAGGTTGATGTTGCGACGGGTTGGAGAGGGCGCGCCGACGAGCTCGTCGTAAAGCGCACGGCAGGACTGTCCATTTCGGTTGAAAAGTGCGTCAAGGTGGCGCGTGTGATCGAGTGTCGTAGCGTCATAGCCGCGCGCCTGGTTACGCCCGACAACGAAGACTTGCGCGCCTAAGGGATCGGTAAGGTCCGTCATCCAGGGCCGGGGCAACTGGCCGTTCAAGGCGCGGGTGGCCGCTGTGATAGCGGATTCGAAAGCGTGTTCACGCGTTGGTGTCGATGCCATGGGAGAGATGGGGTGACGTGACAGTGGATCGCTATATGACGAAACTGGTCGCGCATTTTATGTCATGTTGCTTTTGTGCACCACTACATATTTCGGAACAATAATCCTCGTTGTTGCAAGAAATATATAATAAATTCTTCTGTGCAAGGGTCGCGATTCGTGCATGTAAATTGTGATTTTTTGTGAGAATTCATGCGTTTTGCGCTTGGCTATCGACCTCTCTACTCTTGGACACCGTGAGACATTTCACTACATCGTTCTTTATCACTGCTATTTGTCTAGCCTGTGCAGCAGCATGGGGTTTTGCACACACTGGATTAGCTGGCGCCGTCGCAGCCATTTATGTTGCTGCTGTGCTCGGCATCATGGAAGTGTCCCTGTCATTCGACAACGCAGTTGTTAATGCCTCGATCCTGCGCACGTGGAGTACCTTCTGGCAGCGGCTGTTCCTAAGCCTAGGTGTCTTAATTGCAGTCTTCGGCATGCGCCTTCTCTTTCCGTTAGTGATCGTCGCTACGGCTGGACACTTGAATATTGCAGAAGTGTGGGCGATGGCTCTGCACCAGCCTGATCAATATGCAGCGCAGCTGGCTAATCACCATCCCCAAATTGCAGCGTTTGGCGGCGCATTCTTGTTACTCGTGTTCTTGAATTTCGCTATAGATGACGAAAAAGATGTGCATTGGCTCGGTCACATTGAACGGCCGCTGAGCGCGCTTGGCCGCATCGGTGCCGTACCGACCTTGTTGGCTTTGGCGGCTGTGATGGCCGCCAGCGCGATGGTCGAGCCTGACCAAGGTGCGTCAGTGATGGCCGCTGGCGTATGGGGTGTCATTGTCTACGTTGCGGTTGACGCCTTGGGTGGTCTGCTTGAGAACGACGATGCTGAAGAGGACGAGTCCAGCGCTGGGAGTGCTGTTGCGCTCGTTAAACAAGGCAGCATCGGTGCCTTCCTTTACATTGAAGTGCTCGACGCATCATTTTCCTTCGACGGAGTGATCGGGGCATTCGCGATCACCAATGACATTGTCCTGATCATGCTCGGCCTAGCGATCGGCGCGACGTTCGTGCGCTCACTGACCGTGTACCTGGTCCGACAAGGTGCGCTCGAAGAATTCGTCTATCTCGAACACGGCGCCCATTATGCGATCGGGTTGCTAGCCGTAATCATGCTGGTCAGCGCGCGTTATCACATTCCAGACCTGTTTACCGGGCTCATCGGCATTGCTTTTGTCGCCGCAGCACTGTGGGCATCGATCGTCCAAAAACGACAGGAAGCGGTAGCGGCCTTACCAAGCTGACCTGATGTTACCGCGCAACGTCGATCGTCAATTCTATTTTATGCAGTGTGTAACTCATGGCCGTTAATCTATCCCGTCCGAACGATCCTGCCAAAGCGCAAGAGACCTTAGCTACTCTCAGCGCCTTTATCGCAGCGCGGGTCTTTGATAACTATTGCCCGGTCGATCAGTACCGCGCCTTTGTTGAGCACGGGGTTACCTCGACCGGGCAAGATGTGACGACCGTCGAACACGCTGTGGACCTTGCGCTCGAGCGCATGGGGGCGGCCAATGAGTCGCGATTACTTGCCGAGCTTGATGGTGCGCTTCACCGCTTCACCGCCAGCGACCGGAAACTCGATTCCAAAGAAAAAATGGACGCTCTGCAACTGGTTTGCAAGTCGCGCCCGGGCTTTCGCTCTGGGCTTCGTACAGATGTTGCAGAGGCGGCGATTTTGGCTTATTGCCGCGCCCATAACGTCAAACAAAAGGTTGGACTATTTTCCTGGGCCGTGCCCTGACCCTGTCCTTGCACTCACTACCACCGCTAATTAGGGATCCTATGAACGACAATGAACAGGCTTGGCTCGAAAATCGCATCGCTGCCTCGGTTGCAGACGACTTTTATTTAGATCGAGACGAAGAGAAGGGCATCAAAGAGGAGGCCGCAGCGCGCGGCTTCGCGGTGTCTGAAATAGAATTAACTTTGCGTAAAGTGCTTGATCAGTACGGTGCCGTCTCGGAACGGCAACTGATCGCCACCCTCGATAAATGGCTGCACCAATCCACTGATAACGACAAAGTACTCGACAAGAAAGAAGAAAAAGATTGCCTTGATCAGGTGGTAATTACAGCGTCGGGTAAGAAGGCGGCCCTGGACCCGCGCGTGGCAGAGGACTATGTGTCCAGTTTTTGTAAAGCAAATGGCATTCGCCGCAGCACTGAAAGCAATAAGCTCAAGATGCCGCTGGTGGTAGCAAGCGTGGTCGCGGTGGTAGCAATTGGGGCGTTCTTCATGTTGCCAAAAGGCGAGTCTAAAGCTAAGTCTGGTGACACGGCCTTGCGTACTGTGAGCGCCACCACGGATGTGAAGCTGAGCGCCGATGATCGCGCTGAGATCGACGATCAGCTCCGGCGTGCACGCTCGTACGCCGAGGCTGCGCAATTCACTGACCCGCCGGAAAAATCCGCCAAAGCGTGCCTCGACGCGATCCACCGTGTCGACCCGGCCGGTACTTATCGTGGCGGCGAAGTCAAGGAGCTGGTGTCCAACATCGTCAGCCAATACATGGCGCTGACTGACCATGCGGCTACCCAGAAAGACACAGTCGCTGCCCGTAAATGGATTGACCGGGCCAAGCTGTTCAACGCGGAATCGGAAGTGATTCGTGAAAAAGAACTCGCGCTTGGCTTGGTTGCCAGCAATGAGCGTACCAGCTCGCTTTCACCTAAATGAAGTGTATGGGCAGAAGTGGTAGTTGCTACCCAAGGGTGTCCCGGCAATGAGCTCGCGCGTATGGTGGTTCACGGTCGTTGCGCTCGTCACTACGCTCGCGGCCGTGTTCCTGCTCACGCGCGCCAGCACAAGCGCCAGTGGGTCGGGTCCCATGGCGACACAGCGTGGCTTGCTTCTGGCATCGCTGCGTAGCGAGCGCGATCGCCTTAGTGCGCTTGTTGCGGCCGGTTGTACCTCGGCCGACTTGCGTGCACAGGGCAGAGAATATAACGCCTACCGCGCGATCCCCCCGCAGAGCGGTACGGTGCCCGTGACGCCTACGGATGGGCAGCCCCGTTCGCCGGAACAGCTGACCGCCCTGCTTGACGCCGCAGTTGTGCTCATCATTAGCAAGCATGCGCATGGGAGCGGCTTCTTCGTAACGCCCGAACTGATCGTCACGAATAGTCATGTGGTTGAGAGCGCTGGCCCAGACGGCGTCTGGGTAACCAGCCGCACATTGGGTAAGGTGCTGTCGGCGCGTGTGGTCGCAACCACGCCGACGAGCAAGGTAGGTTCTCCTGACTTCGCTTTACTGCGTCTTTCAGCGCCTGTGGCCGCGATGCCGTTGGCCATCGCTGATGATGCCAGTCGGCTCGCGCCGGTTGTGGCAGCGGGCTATCCGGGTCTCGTGATGCGCACGGATCCGCGCTTGGCAAGTTTGTTACAGGGGCAGGGCGGAGAAGCGCCGGAGACGGTGCTATCGCCTGGCGAAGTCAGCGTCACCCAACCCCAAGACAATGGCGTCAAACTCGTGATTCACACGGCCGACATCTCTCCCGGCAACTCCGGTGGCCCGCTCGTGGACCGCTGCGCGCGTGTCGTAGGCGTCAACACGTTTGTGAGCAAGTCGAGCGAGTTTGCGGGACGCGTCCTCTACGCGCTGAGCGCAGCAGACCTGAGCACATTCTTACGCGCCCACGGCGCACGCTTTACTAAAGCCAGCGAACATTGTTCTGCTGGAGCACTGCGATGAGAAAACTTCCCTTTGTAACAGCGCGCGCCGCAGTTGAAATCCGAGGCGTGTATGGGCAGTCCGTGCTCGACCTGTATGGGCAGATGCGGCGCCTGCTGGTGCAACATACAGGCAATCGCACGGTAGGCGACGTGTTCGCCGAGCCGCAGCTCAATCCTGTTCGCGGCGAGATCGCGTGGTACACGGGGGCAGACGGGCCGATCGTGCCAGTCGCGCAATTGCCGCCCGACGCCCAGCAAGCGTTGTGGAGTCAGCTGGATCAGCTTCGTGCGCAAATCAAGAGTGCGGCGGAGCGCTATATCTCGAGCGGTGCGCAGACTGCAGGTACGCGTGCTGACACCTTCCGCGCGATGCTCACCGTGACCGATCCGGCGCGTTGCCTGTTTTCTGTCGGCGGCCACCCAGTTCTGGCGGAATGGGGCTGCAGTCTCGTGACGGGTGAAGAACGGTCCGTCGACCTGTGGACGATAGGATTGGCCCGTGCACAAAACGAACCCGTCGAGCCCACGAATGACGCGCCACCGACCATAGTGGCAACCGAGCCTGCGGTCCCGGCCGCCGTTCCCGAACCGGCGCTTGAGCCGCAACCTCTGGCCGCCAGCGAACCACTCTCGGCGCCTCAAGTTGAGCCAATCGAGCGGACCGAGCCCAAACCGAGCAAGGTGTTCGAAGCGGCGCCGCGCAAGCCGACCGTGCGTGTGACGCCACCGGTTTCATCCGTGGTTCCGCCAGTGAGGAGGCCAACTGCGGCAGATGGCGCGTACAAGGTGTCGGGCAGTCAGGACGTACGCTGGCACGGCCATTGGGATGGCGGTCTATGGGGCCTGCTGAGGTACCTGCTGCTACTCATATTGACGCTACTGCTGATTGGTTTTTTGGTGCGGGCCTGCAGCACTGTGCCGGATAGCCCTGCCCTGTCTGGCGACAACGAAGAGCAGCAATTGCGTACCGAGATTGCGGCACTGCGAGATCAGGCTGGCCAGATTGCGGCGCGTTGCGCGTCGACGGAAAACAAACAATGAAAAAACATCATTTACCGGAGTATCGTGGCAGTGTCGCGCTGGTCCCAGGTGGCACGCTTCAATTTCTGGACATTGGACTGAACCTGAAGGCCATCCCGAAGAGCCAGATCCAGTTTTGGGAGTATCACGACGGGGCTACTGGCGATGAGCGGCGCTGGCATTTGATGTGTTTGAAGGAGGAAGATGGTCGCTACATCGACCTAGCGAGAGGCGTGCCGGCAACCGATCCACGGCCTGGGCAAGGCGGCAAGCCGATCCAGCCAGCCTACGCAACTAGTGCAGAGAAGGCGGTTGAACCCTTCCTGAACCAATGGGTACCCCTGCCATTCTTCCGACGCGAAGTGATGGCAGGGGCCGAGACCCCGCGTTTCCGCAACGGTCCGAGCAATTGGGTGCGGGCTCGTCTTTGCACATGGGACGATCCCGAGGGGCGTTACACCCATCAGCTGACGATTGCCTTCGATACCAACCTAGAAGCCGCTCGCGAGGGCAGCGAAGAGGAGACGTATCCAGCGCCGCGCGAGCGCGACGTTCGCGACGGTGCCGAGTTTGCCTTGGTCGCTGATGTCAGCCAGAGTGCATGGTTCCTGGCACAGGACTGGGTACATGAATGGCTGCGTGACTTGTACTACGCACTGCTACGGCGGCGTCGCCCCGGCAGACCGATACGCGCTGAAGAGTTCGATTATCAGCTGGAACATCTCGCGCGCTACATCACCTTCGTCGACCTGTTGCACAACGCTGGCTCGATTCCCTCGGTGCGCCTGATTGATCCAAGCCGCAACGAACCAATCGACGTCGACCTTGTGCTCGATATCGGGAATTCGCGTACCGCTGGCATGTTGCTCGAACGCCGTCCCGAACAAGGATTGGCACTGTCGAACAGTGCTGTGCTGGAGTTGCGCGACCTATCTGATCCGCTGCAGCACCATACGGAACCGTTTGGCTCGAACCTGGCGTTCGTTAAGATGCGCTTTGGCGATCCGCATGGGCATGCGCGCGGCAGCGGGCGGCGTCGCGCCGCTTTCGAATGGCCGTCGATGGTGCGGGTCGGGCCTGAGGCGGCGCGCGTCGCGTTGGGTTCGCGGCGTGACGAGGGCCAGACGACGATGTCGAGTCCCAAGCGCTATCTTTGGGACCGCGGCGCGCGTCTACAGGAGTGGCGTTATTGTCCTGACCCCGACGAGCCGAACGGGGAGGAGCCCCCGGTGAATAGCGGCTTGCTGGCTGGCTTCGTGAATAACCAGGGCACCCCGCTGCATGTGCTAGAGGATCCGCGCGCGCAGCGCGATCCTCTGCTACGCGACCAGGAGCCCTATCCGGTTACCGAGCCCATGTTTTCGCGCAGTTCGCTGATGTGCTTTCTGCTCTGTGAAATCCTGGCGCACGCACTCGTGCAGATCAATTCGCCTGCCCAGCGCGCGATCAAGCAGAACAGCGACCTAGCACGTCGTCTGCGTACCGTGATTTTGACGGTGCCATCGGCGATGACGATCGCCGAACGGCAGATTTTTGAGCGCTCAGCCAACTGGGCGGTGGGAACCTTGTGGCGTGCGCTCGGTTGGATTGACGAAGACGGGGCGCACGACGTGCGCTTTGCGTACCAAGCGCCGCCTGTAGTGCGCTGCCAATGGGATGAGGCCAGCACCACGCAGATGGTCTACGTGTATAACGAAGTCGCCGAAAAATACGCAGGTGACGCTAGCGCTTATTTCAGCGTGTTTGGCCAGCGCCGCGCCGCGCACGGTGAGCGGCCGTGCTTCCGCGTGGCCAGCATCGATATTGGCGGTGGTACCACTGACTTGATCGTGACAACCTACGTCGATAAGTCGGCCGGTGCAGCCGCGCTGCTGGAACCGGTTCAGGAATTCCGCGAAGGGTTTAATCTGGCCGGCGACAATATTTTAAAAGCAGTGATTGAGCGCCATGTGCTCGCGCCCCTGGAGGCGGCGCTGGCGGAGCGTGGGTTAGCCGATGCCGCGACCGTGTTAACGTCGCGCCTGTGCCGTGACTACGCTGGATTGTCTGAACAGGACCGTAACCTGCGCAGCCAATTTGCCCAGCAGTATGCGGTTCCGATGGGCCTTGCGATCTTGCGCCAGGCTGAACAAACGCCATTGGCCGAGGCAGCAACGACGCCGTTTACGCTTCGCTTTGCCGACGTGTTTGCCGGGAGTAATCAGCCGCGCGCGGAAGTCTTGCGCTATCTGGACGCGCCGATCATGCAGCATGGCCTATCCGGCTTCTCGCTGCGCGACTGGGAGAATCCAGTCAATTTGGCCGAGGTGGCGCGCACCATCGAAAACGTCGTAACGCCCGTGCTGCGCGACCTGTGCGAGGCCGTCGCGGCTTGGTCGTGTGACGTGCTACTGCTGTCGGGACGGCCGTCGTGTCTGCCCGCCGTGAAGGCGGTGGTCCAGAGACGCCCGCCATTGCCGGCTTCACGCATCGTGCCGATGAACACCTATCAGGTTGAGCGTTGGTATCCGTTCTGGAGTCCGGGTGGCGTCATCGCCGACCCCAAGACGACTGGCGTGGTCGGAGCAATGCTATGCGCACTGTCCGAAGGCGATCTCTTGAACTTTCACTGCACGACATCGAAGCTCAGGCCAGTCTCGACCGTACGCCACGTCGGGCTCATGCAGAAAAGCGGGCAGATTCTGACCGGCGATGAATTTTTTTCGGGCATCGACTTAGACGCACAGGCCGACCAGGAGCAGGAGCATACCTTCGAGTTCGTTGGCCCGATCTTTATCGGGTTTCGACAGCTTCCTCTCGAGCGTTGGACGGCGACACCGTTTTACTACCTCAGCTTTGCTAGCCAAAGCGCGAAAGAGACGGCGATCCGTCATGGCGTACCTTACCGGGTCACACTCAGCTACCGGCGTAATCGCGCCGGCACTGCGGCCGAAGAGGAGAGCGCCACGTTTGATGAAGGGGCGTTCAAGATCGAGGACATCAGCGCCGCCGACGGCCATATGGTCCCGGCGCGCGACCTGACACTGCAACTGAAGACACTAAAAGACGAACACGGCCACTGGATCGATACCGGTCTGTTCGAGCGCCACTGACAGCGGGAGCACACTTGGAGTACAACGACAATCTCAAGGATGCCGCCTCCTCGGTGGCACGCGCCTGCCAGCAAGCGCTTGCATGGTGCAGCGAGTCTGGCGATGACGCAGTCCGCGCCGACGCGATGCTGACGCGCGAACTGCGCTTGGCCGTGGTCAGCGCCGAACGGCTGCAATATGCCGCAGGCGCCAAAATGGCGGTTGGGGTGTTTGGCCCGAGCCAAGCTGGCAAATCGTACTTGATCTCGGCACTTGCACGGGATCGAGACGGCAGCGTCTTGTCCTTGTTTGGCGACCGGCAAGAAGACTTCCTCGCAAAGATCAATCCAGAAGGCGGTAAGGAATCGACCGGCTTAGTCACGCGCTTTACTTACCAGCCTGGTGCGTCGGGAGCGCCAGCCTTTCCGGTGCAGGTTGGGTTGCTGACCGAGATTGATGTCGTCAAGATTCTCGCCAACTCATTCGCCGCCGATGTCCAACATCCGGACGACATCGAGCCGGAGCAGCATCAAGCAGAAATCGACCAGGCCATCGCTGCTGCGCGCGGTCACGTGCGGGCTGGGGCTGGCATCGCGATTGAAGCGGTGTACGACCTAGAAGGGTACGTGAACGGCTATTTGGGCAGCAACACACGCATGAAGGCGTTGCGACGCTTTGGATTCTGGCAGCAAGCGATCGAGCTTGCGCCTGCCCTTGGGCCAGAAGCGCGCGTTGCTTTGTTCTCGACCCTATGGGAACAACTGCCCAGCTATACGGATATCTACCGACGTCTGCAGGGCCGCTTGATGCAACTCGGTGGTGCTCGCTCGGCGTCGTGCGAACCGGCAGTGTTGTTCGATGTGAGTGGCGACAACTGGCAGCGCTCGACCCAAAGCATTATTGATGTCGCGACCCTCAGCAGGCTCGGAGAGGCCGCCGGCGATTTGGTGAACGTGGTCGCACCCAACGGCACTGCGGTCCAGCTGGAGCGTGCCGAGCTCGCGGCGCTGGTGTCGGAACTCCGCATTAACTTGGCGCATTGTCCGCACCCTTTCTTCGCCCACACTGATCTATTGGACTTCCCTGGCGCGCGCTCGCGCCAGCCGCAACCGCGACAGCGCTTAGGTGAGCGCGACATCCGCGCCGAGAATTTCCTTCGGGGTAAAGTCGCATATCTGTTCGAACGCTACGCCGAAGAGCGTGAACTTTCCGCGATGTTGCTTTGCGTCGGGCCGTCGAATCAGGAAGTGGTCGGCTTAGGTGAACTTATCGAGAACTGGATCGAATTGACCCATGGGGCCACCGCTGCAGACCGCAGCCAGGTACCTTCCACCCTGCTGTTCGTGCTGACGAAATTCGATACGGCCTTTGAGCAGAGCGCCGGCAAGGGCGTCGACGGTACGCGCTGGGCAACGCGACTCGAAGCCTCGCTTCTTAAACCCTTCGCTGCGCACGCACACCGTACCGACTGGGTCAAGAGGTGGGATAACAGGGGCCCGTTTAAGAACACCTTCTGGCTGCGCAACCCGAACTTCCGTCAAGACGCCTTGTTCGCCTATGGCGGCGCAGGGAGCGCGCAAGAAACCTCGGTGCGCCCAGATAAGCAAGAGTTCATCGCGACCTTGCGCACTGCGTTCCTCGACAATCAGCTTGTGCACGAACATTTTGCCGAGCCAGCCGCCGCTTGGGACGAGGCCATGTTGCTCAACGATGGCGGCATTATGCGCATCGTGAAGGCGCTGGTCCCCATCTGCCATCCGCAAGTCAAAGCAAACCAGGTACGGCAGCAGTTGGCACTGCTGGCGCGCCGAGTCGCCAGCGCGTTGGGCCGCCATTACATCAGCGCTGATGTCAGCGAATTGCGTAGCGAAAAAGCTGCGCTGGCCACGACAATGCTGCGCGCGCTTGCCCCATTGCTCAAGCGCGAGCGTCTCAGTGAACTCATCTGCTCCCTTAAATTGGACGACGAAGCGGCGCGTGCAGCGTTCTATCAGTCTGAGCGGGCCGCTATACCAGACCGGGCTATCGACAAGGCGCAAGCGGCTTCAGAACCTGACGAGCTCGATGCAGAAACAGCGGCACTGCTTGGGCTCACGCCCGTCGAGGCAGCGCCGCGTTCCGTCGTGCCAGAGCGCCATTTTGGGCATATTTTTGTTGAGAGTGTTATTGCTGCATGGCAGGCGGCGGTTGCCGATCTGACCCGGGCACCACAAGTGCTGAACTACTACGGCGTCACGGCGCAGCACCTACTCGACATTGCGCGCGAGTTGGAAGTCTCTGCGCGCAAGACGGGGCTTGTGGACGAGCTTGCGGAAGACGTGCGTAAGAATCGCAGTTTCCGAGCCGAACCCGGGACCTGGCGCTGGCGCCAGATCGCCCCCGTGACCAATCGCTGGAACCATTTCGTTGACCTTGCCGGGCACTATCCGTTCAATCCGAGCGGGGTTGGCATCGACACGCTGCAAGGGGCCCGGCAAGTCATTTTCGCGAGCCGTGAGACGACATCGCCGATGGCAGCGTTAACGGAAACCTCGGTTGACTACGAAAAGACCTATCTGATGGATTGGCTGCAAGGCCTACAGGCAACGATCCGCACCAACGCTGACTATCTGGCCGGCGTCTCGGGCAATGTCGAGGCCAATGCGCGCTTAGGTGACATCCTGACTGCGCTGCGTGTGCACGCATAGCGAGGAGCAGATGGCGATGTATAGGATTAGGTTGGCAGAGACCGGGTTTGGAGAACGCGTCATCGGTCTCGTCGTTGCGGGGCCGAACCTGGTCAATGGAGTGGTACGGGCATGCTTTAAGCGCTGGGGCTACCCCCGTCCTTATCTGCACTTGCACGGCTGGGATGTCGCTGATAACTGGATTGAACTGCAGGGCCAAATCACTGGCCCAGATCAGATCACCTTGCCGCTGCCGCCAGCGTTGGCCAGACATTTCGACGAGAACAGTAACTACCTCATCAAGCTCGATCCGCTCGGCGGTGGGTCAGTCCAACAGGGTGTGCGCTGGTCCATGTCCAGCGGTGCGCGTGCTCCCGTGAGCAAGCCAGCGGCCGCTATCGCGCCTGCAGCCGTGGAACGTGAGCCCGACATGTCGGAGGCGCGTGCCGATATGGCATGGCGGACCGCGCAAGCACTTGATTCGCGCGAGGCGTATGCGGCCTTTCTCGCTACCCATCCGTCCAGTTCACATGCTGCGGACGCTCGCTCTGCGCTAGCACGGCTGGCGCCCGCATCACGCTCAGTCGACTCTGAAGAGTTGGCTTGGCGCGCCGCATGCGATGCCGATACCAAGGCAAGTTGGACTGCCTTTATGATTGCCCATTCCGACGGTGCTTACGCAGAGCGTGCCAAAGCTAAATTGGCAGTGTTCACGCCCCCACGTCTGACCGTACAGACGCGCTGGTCTGTGATTGGCGCAGCGGCGCCTTACGGCGTCGACACCTGTGCGTTTCTGTTGACGCCTGCCGGCCAAGTGCGTGGCGATGCTGATTTCATCTCAAGCTGGGCAACCGATCCTGATACCAACGCAATCTTGCGGCATTCGCCCTGTGGGTCGGTGCGCAACAGTGGCATTAGCAAGGAAAGCGAGCGGCACGCTAGCGAAACTCTGGAGATTGACCTTGACCAAGTGCCGCGGGAGATCGAGAAGATTGCCTTCACGGTGAGCATGAATGTCCGTGCTGCACGGCATCACTGTTTACCGGCGGTCGATTCTACAACTGAGCTGATCGATACCGCGCGCGGCGAGGTTCTGGTCGCTTGGCAATCGGGGCACGGCGCTGTCGGTAGCCGTGGACGGGTGATTCTGACGTTGCAGCGGCATGGCACGGACTGGAAATTGCATGGCTCGTCAGAAACATTCGAAGACGGTATTTATGCGTTGTGTAAGCGCTTTGGAGTTGATGTTACTTGATCACTGTGCTGTGCAGTAGACCGACAGCAGGCGTGTGATATGAGCTCAACATTAGATGTGAAGTGCGAGCTTCAGGCTTAGGATTCAATGCACCGGGAACCGCCGGGCTTAGCGACTGAGACGCCATCTAGCGAGTTGATCTGAGAAGATCACAATGGACGTGATTTCGGTGATTAGCGGCTGTCGAGTGTCTAGAAGACTCGTGGCGATTCACCTTGGTACCGGATGAGAAGCTGAAAGCAGATCTGTGCTGGGAATCAAGCTCTAGGAAAAGCGCTGCAAAGGGAAAAAGTCGCTTCGGGAGTGGCTTCAGTCCAGCTACTGTCTAAGGCTGGGCATTACCAAACAATCGATCGCGGCGGTGGCGAAGGCTGCGCTGGCAAGTAACCTGTA
>CBFGOU010000037.1:0-16087 GCA_965650445.1 uncultured Oxalobacteraceae bacterium
GTGTCGTACGCCGACCGGTCCGACTGGTCCGAGATGACGATCCGCTGGCCGGCGCGCGACTGCGCGGCGACACTGGCCAAGGTAACGGCAAGCGCCGCCGGGCGATCGCGCGTCGGCACCAGCACGTCGACCTGCGCCGCCATCAGGCCTCCCCCGGCGGGGCCGCGCTCCGCTGCCCATACAGATAGGGATTGAGCGCCGGATCGTTGTACATCTTGAACTGCCGGTAAGCCTTGAAATAGGCGCGGCCCGCTGCGGCTTCAGTGAGCAGCGTATCCAGGCAGCCTGCCAGGTCGGCGCGCTGGGCCAGCAGGCGCGCAAGTTTGCTCTGACACATCTGCACATGCATTGGCCCTACATCGGCGCGCCGCGTCTGCTCGTTCATGTGGAATATCTTGAGCGCGAGAATCGACAAACGGTCAACCATGGCGCCGGCCGTTTCGCTGTGCAGGCGCGCCCCCTGCCCAGCCTCGCCGAGCCGGTTCAGCAAGGCTTCGTCGATCGCTTCGACCGCATCGTTACGCTGCTGGTTGTACTGGTCGATCAGGCGCTTGCTGCCCGCGATGGCTGCCGCCGGCACGTCGGTGCGGCGGGCCCGGTCTTCTTCATCCCACAGCAGACAGTTATAGCGGTGGTTTGCCGCCGCCGCCCCCCATTCGGGCAGCGTGGGCCACGCCGCATCGGCATGGTGCAGGGTTTCGTCGTGCAGACGCACTAGAATTGCAGCGGCAAACTCGGTGAACATGCTCCCTCCCGGCGGATGTGTTAGCCGTTGGAGTACGCGCTGTTCAATAAGTTCCGGCGCCGCCGGCGCATGCTTGCCTTATGCGCCCTGCCGCGGCGCCGGTAAAATCTCGAGGACCAGGTCGGCCGGCCGGCACAGGCGCACGGCGCCGGGCGCAGCCACGAACGGCCGGTTGATCAGGATCGGGTGGGCCACCATGGCGTCGAGCAGTTGCTCATCGCTCAGCGTCACATCGTCCAGACCCAGCTCAAGATACGCCGGTTCCTTCTGGCGCAAGGCCTCGCGCACCGTCAGGCCTGCCTGCGTAATCAGCGCAGCCAGGGCGGCGCGGTCGGGCGGCTGCTGGAGGTAATCGACGACGACAGGTTCGATACCGGCAGCGCGGATCAGCGCGAGGGTGTTGCGCGAGGTGCCACAGCGGGCGTTATGGTAAATCGTGACTGTCAAGCTGGGTTCTCCTTCATGTTGGGATGGGCGCCACCTTACGCGAATTTCCCTTGCCCGGGCTGGTGATTGCGCTATCATGCTCTGCCATGCATGGTTCGTAGTAAAAATCGTCAACCTCCTTTATGTAATTTAACGAGCCGGCCGCCATGCCGTGAAGCGGGATGTATCATTATTCCCCTCATCCAACGTCTTCATATTCGTACTTACAGAATGAAATTCGCCATGCCCTTGTTAAGCCGTTGTGCCCTTGCCCTTGCCCTGTCCAGCGCCCTGGCCGGCTGCGCCACCCCGCCGCCGGCCGGATCGTCCGCGCACCTCGCCTTGTATGAAGGCCGTGCGCTGCCGGGCTGGCAGGTGCTCGCCGCCGATCCGGATACCGAACAGGCGCTCAATGCTTCCTCGATTACGGTCGCCAAGGCCGACGCGAGCAAGTATCCCAACAGCCTGGTCAGCGTCACCAGGTCGGCAAAGTCGGCCGCCGATGACGCCCTCACGCTGCGCTGGAAAGATATCTGGAAAAGCGCGCTGCACATCGATGGCGGCCCGGCCGATCTGACGCCCTATCTGGCCAACGGGACGCTCGCGTTCGACCTGAACGTGCAGGAACTGGCGCACGGCGGCATCGCCTTCAATGTCGGCTGCGGCAAGGATTGCGTTCGCCAAGTGTCCTATGTCGTTCCTGGCCGCGCGGCCCAGGGCAAGGGCTGGCAGCACATCGTGCTGGCAATGCGTTGCTTCGTGCGCGATGGCGATGCATTCCAAAACGTGACCCGCCCATTTTCGCTGGAAGGCACCGGCGCCGGCGAGGTAAGCGTGGCCAACATCGTGTTCGATCAGGCCGGCACGCCCAACACCGCCTGTCCCGATTACAAGACCCGCAGTGTCACGCCCGAGATGCTCAACGAGTCATGGGCGATCGACTGGTGGCAGCCGCGCCACCAGCGCAAACTCGACGACATCAAGGCGCTGCAGGCTTCCGGCAAGCAGCCCGAAGTGATCTTCATCGGCGACTCCATTACCCAGGGCTGGGAAAAGGACGGCGCCAAGGTCTGGGAACGCAATTTCAGCCGATACAACGCACTGGACCTGGGTTTCGGCGGCGACCGCACGGAAAATGTCCTGTGGCGTCTGCAGCACGGCGAAGTGGACGGCATCGCACCGAAAGTAGCGGTACTGATGGTCGGCACCAATAACACCGGCCACCGCTTCGAAGAGCCTGCCCGCGTGGCCGCCGGCATCGCCCGCGATATCGAAGAATTGCAGCGTCGCCTGCCGGCCACCAAGATTTTGCTGCTGGCCATTTTCCCGCGCGATGCCACGCCCGCTAGCGCGCTGCGCCAGAATAACGAAAAGGTCAATGCTCTCCTGCCGCGTCTGGCGGACAACAAGAAAGTGTTCTTCCTGAACATTAACCAGGCCTTCCTGCAGGCCGACGGCACCCTGTCGAAGGACATCATGCCCGACCTGCTGCACCCGAACGAAAAAGGCTACGACATCTTCGCCAACGCCATTCGTCCGGAACTGGAACGTCTGCTCAGGCAGCCGTAAGCCATGCGCTGGGGCCGGATCAGCATCTACCTCGCGCTGCTGCTCTCTGGCAGCGCCTGCGCCGCGCCCTATCAATGGGGCAACGTCGCCATCGGCGGCGGCGGCTTCGTGTCGGGCCTCGTCACCAGCAAGTCCGAGCCCGGCCTGGTCTACGCCCGCACCGACGTGGGCGGCGCCTACCGCTGGAACGCCAAAGCGGCGCGCTGGACGCCGCTGACCGACTGGGTATCCGACCGCGACACCGGCTTGCTGGGCATCGAATCGATCGCCCTCGATCCAAAAGCCCCAGGCAAGCTGTACATGCTGGCGGGCACTGCCTACCTTAACGGCGGCCAGAGCGCCATTCTCAAGTCCAGCGATTACGGCAAGACCTTCACCAGGATCGACGTGAGCGCGCAGTTCAAGGCGCACGGCAACGGCATGGGCCGCAACAGCGGGGAAAAGCTGCAGGTCGATCCTGCCAGCGGCAATATCCTGTTTGTCGGCACGCGCGCCAACGGCCTGTTCAAAAGCACGGACGAAGGCCTCAGCTGGCGCCACCTGGATGCCCTGGACGTGCGCACGACGCCTAACGGCAACGGCATCAGTTTCGTCCTGCTCGACCCGGCCAGCGTGGCCAAGGGCGCGGCCCAGCGCATCGTCGTCGGCGTGTCGCGCACCGGTGCCAATCTGTACCTGTCCACCGACGGCGGCGGCAGCTTCGCACCGGTTCGCGGTGCTCCCGCGCAGCTGCTGCCGCAACGCGCCGTGCTGGCCGGCGGCGACCTGATCGTCACCTATGGGAATGGCGCCGGCCCCTGGGGCAAGCCGGCCGACGCCGAACCGATGGATCAGGGCCAAGTCTGGAAGTACCGCCTGGCGAGCGGCACCTGGACCAATATCACCCCGCCCTTGAACCGCGCCTATGCCGGCGTCACGGTCGACCCCGCCAATCCCGCCCGCCTCGCGGTCACCACCATCAATTACTTCGCGCGCCAGTACGGCAAGGCCCAGGGCGACCGGATTTTCCTCAGCAAGGATGGCGGCGCCAGCTGGACCGACGTGATTGCCAAGGGGTTCGTGCTCGATCCACAATCGATCAGCTGGATCGACGGTAATTCCATCCACTGGGCCGCCTCGATCGAGTTTGATCCGGCCAATCCGCGCGCGGCCATGGTCGTGTCCGGCAACGGCATCTTCCGCACCGGCGATATCGAAGCCACACCGGTGACCTGGGCCTTCCACGTTGCCGGCCTGGAAGAAACTGTGCCGCTGGGCCTGGTCAGCATTCCACAGGGGCCGCTAATTTCCGTCATCGGCGACTACGACGGCTTTGTCCACGGCGACGTGCGCCACTACCCCGCCATCGTCAAGCCCACCATGGGCACCACCACAGGCCTGGCGTATGCCGCCCGCAACAGCAAGGTGGTGGCACGCGTCGGCAGCGCCATTTATTTGTCCAGGGACATGGGCAAGAGCTGGTCCCGGACCGCCGCCATGCAGGGCCAGAAAGGCCAGTTGGCGCTCAATGCGACCGGCGAGGTATTGCTGCACAGCCCGGAAAACAGCAGCGACAGCTTTGTTTCGCGCAATGGCGGCGCCCGCTGGGACAAGGTCGAAGGCCTCCATGTACGCAACGCTTATCCGCTGGCCGACCCGGTCGACCCCAAGCGCTTCTACGCGCTCGACGGCGACCACCTGCTCGTCAGCAAGGATGCGGGAGCCAGTTTCATTTCCGCCGGTCAACTGCCTGGCGCCAATGGATCGAAGCTCATTCGCGCCGCGCCCGAGCGCGAAGGCGACCTCTGGGTCGCGCTCTACGATGGCGGCCTGGTGCGTTCGACCGACGGCGGCAAGCACTTCACACCCCTGCGCAATGTCAGCTACGGCGGCGCGGTCGGCTTCGGCAAAGCGGCGACCGATAGCGCCTATCCCACGGTCTACCTGTGGGGCACGGTCGGCAGCGTGCGCGGCATGTTTTGCTCGACCGACAGCGGCGCCAGCTGGACCCGCGTCAACGACGACCAGCACCAGTACGGCGGCCCGGGCAACGGTCAGTTTGTGGTGGGTGACATGAACCGGCCCGGTGTGGTCTATATGAGCACGGCCGGGCGCGGCCTGGTGGCAGGGACATCGAGCAGCGGGCAGCCCTGCCGCTAGATGGTTTTTGTTGCCCGATTCATGAATTTCACACTATTCCGCGCCGGCGCGCCCGGGCAGAATGCTTGCTTCAGAGGCCACATGGCTCAGCCGGGCAAGGCAAAAAGCCCGCTGATGCAGAGCCGCCATGTGCCGCTTCGGATGAACTCTCTCCTGATGGTCTTGCCACGTCTACGCGACAGGGCCATTCTTTACAGGGCCGCTTCTGCGGCCCTTTTTTTCGCCCCGGCGCGGTCTCTGCGATAGCTCAATCGAATTGGCGCAAGCCGTCTCCATACTCGCTCCGTCGATGTCCCCCTTCGCGCGAGAAATCCGATGCTGCTGCAATTGCCCTATGTCGCCGCTGCCGCCCTGGCCACCGTCTCCACCGCCGCCGCCGCCACGGGAGCGATCGACACGGTCACGATCACGGGCGCCCGGCCCACCTCGCTGCCGACCCGCATCCCCACTACCATCGAAGGCGTGACGGCGGGCCAGATCGAGCAAACGATCAACGCGACCGACAGCGAAGACGCGCTGAAGTACCTGCCCAGCCTGCTCATCCGCAAACGCTACATGGGCGACTACAACCATGCGGTGCTGTCGACCCGCGCCTCCGGCACCGGCAACAGCGCCCGTTCGATGGTGTACGCCGATGGCATCCTGTTGTCGAATTACCTTGGCAATGGCGCCGGCTTCACGCCGCGCTGGGGCCTGGTCACCCCCGAAGAAATCGAACGCGTCGATGTGCTGTACGGCCCCTTCTCGGCGGCCTACGCCGGCAATTCGGCCGGCGCCGTGGTCGACTACGTGACGCGCATGCCGGACCGGCTCGAAGCCCACGCCAAGATCACCTACGCTACCGAGAAATTCGATCTGTACGGCACCAGCGAACGCGACAGCGGAAGACAGGCCAGCGCATCGGTAGGGAACCGCAGCGGCGCGTTGGCGTGGTGGTTCAATCTCAACCGCCTCGACAGCACCGGCCAGCCGCTGGTGTTTGCCACCCGCGCCGTAAGCGAGGGCGGCGCGCCGGGCGCGGGCACGCCGCCGGTCAGCGGCGCCATTGCCGGAAAGAACAACAAGGGACAGGACTGGTGGCTGCTGGGAACCACGACGCGCTACCGCACGGTGCAGGACCATGCCAAGCTGAAACTGGCCTACGACCTGTCACCGGCCTTGCGCGCAAGCTACACCCTCGGGTGGTGGCACAACGATGCCGACGGAACCGCGAATTCCTATCTGCGCGACGCGGGCGGCAATCCGGTGTCTGCCGGAAACGTCGCCATCGATGGCCGCCAGTACACGCTCGATGCCCCCAGCCCCGCCTTCGCGCCCGCCACCAACGCGCTGGAACACGTGATGCACGGCCTGTCCCTCAAGTCCCACACGAAATCGGTGTTCGACTGGGAAGTTGCGGCCAGTGTGTACGCCTATCGGCACGACATCCAGCGCGCGCCCACGGCACCCGGAGAAGGCGGCCCCGGCCGCATCACCGACATGCACGGCACCGGCTGGCACAACCTGAACCTGCGCGGCGTCTGGCGTCCGGACGGGAACGGCCACGGCGCCGCTACCCATGTCATCGAATTCGGCTACCAGCACGATGCGTATCGCCTGCGCACGCTGGTCAGCACGACCGCGAACTGGCTCGGCGGCGACGCCGGCCCACGCTTCTCCGCATTCAACGGCAACACGGCGCTCAGGAGCGTTTTCGCGCAGGACAGCTGGACCATCACCCCGGACTGGAAAACCACCCTGGGCTTGCGCTATGAGCGCTGGCGCGCCTATGGCGGGGAACTGGGCAATGCCGCCACCATCGTCCGGTTCGGCCAGGACCGCAACGAGGCGCACTTTTCGCCGAAAGCCGCGCTGGCCTATCGGCTCAGTCCGGACTGGGTCCTCAAGGCATCGAGCGGGCGCGCCGTGCGCATGCCCACCGTCGGCGAGCTATACCAGGGCTCTATCGACGGCGAGCGCATCGTCAACACCGATCCCCGGCTCAAGCCGGAGACTTCCTGGACGAGCGAGCTGAGCGCGCAGCGCGACGGCGCCGCCGGCACCCTGCGCGCCACCGTCTTCATCGAACGCATCCGCGATGCCCTGTACACCCAGGCACTGACGGCCACCGTCTCGACCGTGCAAAATGTCGAGGCAATACGGACCAAGGGGCTGGAACTGGTCTGGCAGGCAAGCGACGTCGGCATCCGCGGACTGGAGCTGGGCAGCAATCTGACCTGCACCGATTCGCGCATCGCGGCCAACCACAACTTCCCGGCCAGCGAAGGCAAATGGCAGCCGCGCGTGCCGCGCTGGCGTGCGACCGCCGTGGCCAGCTACAGCCCGCACGAGCGCTTGTCGTACAGCCTGGCGGCGCGCTACAGTGGCAGGCAGTACGGCCAACTCGACAACAGCGACACCAACGGATTCAGCTACCAGGGTTTCAGCAAGTTCTTCGTCGTCGACGCCCGTGTGCGCCTCAAGTTCGGCCGGCAATGGAGCGCGGCGCTCGGCATCGATAATCTCAACAACTATAATTACTGGGCCTTCCACCCCTACCCCCAGCGCACTGTCGTCGCCGAATTGAAGTTCGATCTGTAAAGGGCCGCCAGGCATGAATAACAAGACCTCTTTGAATCCGCCGCACAGCGCGGCGAGCCGGCGCAGCGCGTTGTGGCGCATCCATTTCTGGGCCGCGCTGATCGCCTCGCCATTTCTGCTGGTCGCCGCGTCGACCGGCATCCTGTACATTTTCACCCCGCAGATCGAGGCGATCCGCTACGGCGCGCTGGAGCGGGTCATCCCTGGCGACGCCCGCCACCGGCTCGACGAGTCGGTAGCGGCCGCGCGCGCCACCATTGCGCCCGGGTGGCAGGTGCAGTCGGTCGGGCCGCCGCAGGCACCAGGCGATGCGGTGCGCGTGACCTTCGGCCAGCGCAAAGGCGCCGCCGGCGGCCATGACGGACACCAGAACGCCGAAACTGAGTCCGGCACGCGGACGGTCTACGTCAATCCCTACACCGGGGCCGTGATGGGCAGCATGAACGACGCCGAACGTTTCGGGAACTGGTCGAAGAAGCTGCATTCGCGCCTGCTGCAGGGCGACGGCTGGCGCTGGGTGATCGAACTGGCCGCCAGCGCGATGATGGTCATGCTGCTGACCGGCATCGCCTTGTGGTGGCCTGGCAAGGGCCGGGGCGGCGTCCCGCGCGCCGGCGTCAAGGGGCGCGCCGCCTGGAAACAGTGGCACAGCTTTATGGGTGTCGCGCTCGGCGCGGTAAGCTTCACGATCCTCGCCACCGGCCTGACCTGGAGCCACTATGCCGGCAGCCAGATCCGCGCCGCCCGCGACGCGCTGGGCCAGGCGCCGGCGCCCTTGCCGCATCTGATGGTGGCGCCGCGGGAGGCTGCCGAACTGGACTGGGAAGGCGCCTGGATGGCGGCGCGCCGGCTTGCACCACGCGTCGCCATGCGGATCACGGCGCCGCACGGCCCGGGCGCAACCTGGCGCGTCACGGCGGCCGATCCGGGCCGGCCCGCCAGCCGCTTCGATCTATTGCTCGATCCCTACAGCGGCGCCCCGCTCTACTATGCCGACTGGAGCCAGCAGACGGCATTCGGCAAGGCAACGGCAATCGGCATTCCCTTCCATCGCGGCGAGTTCGGCTGGTGGAACCAGGCCTTGCTGTTGATGTTTGGCCTGGGCGTGCTGTTTTCGCTGGTTTCCGGATGGACGATGTATCTGCGGCGGCGCCAGGGCGGAGCCGGATGGCTGCCGCGCCTGCTGCCGGGCGCCTGGCGCGGCGCGGCGCCGCTGGCCCTGCCCGCCGTCTTGCTGTGCGCACTCATGCCGGTACTCGCTGTCGCGAGCGCGGCGGTGCTCGTGCTGGAATTGGCGCTGGCCCGCAACGCACCGGCGCCAGGTCGCTAGCGGTCGCCGACCAGGATGTCCACGGTATTTTGATACCACTGACCGTGGTTGGGCGCGCGGCTGGGCTGCCCTTCCGGGCCATGATCGCTGGCGGGCTTGAACTTGGTGCCGATCGGCAGGATCGCATTCATGAACGAGAGATCGCCGGGCGGGAATTGCAGGCTGGTCGATTTCGGTTCGAATCCGGCACCGCTGGCCTGCGTGGGCGTGAACACGCGCAGCGCGATATCGTCGCTGTGATTGACGAAGGTGAGCGGCAGGTTGCGCGTCGATAGCGTTGCCCAGTACACCTTGTCGTGGAAGCCCTTGAATTCCGGGTAAGTCCAGGACAGGCCGGTAACGCTGTCGTTATAGTCCTTCTGCCACACGCCGAATTCCACGCCCTTGGTGCGGTTCTTCCACACGCGGTATGGACCCTTGCCCAGCCAGCGCATGGCGGTGACCTGCTGCTCCGGATAATCGAAGCTCACGCCCAGCGCATCGGCCTGCTTGCCGGCGTCGAACGAATACGCGTAGGTCATGCTCAGCGTGCCGTTGCCGCGCAGACGCCACTCCACCTTGCGCAGCCCGCCGGTGTACTCGGCGCGCACTACCGCGTCCGCGCCCTCGCGCGCGGCCTTGATCGATTGGAGTACCGCCGTGCCCAACACCGGGCGTGGCCCGTTGGTCAAGGGCACCACGGTGCCGCCCTTGCTCAAGGTGCGCAAATAGCCGGTCGCCTTGTCGATCGACACGCTCAGCGGCCCCGCTTTCATCTCCACGGCAGCATCGGATTGCTCGATCGTCGCCGCCCCGCCATCGGCGGCGCGCATGCGGCTTGCCACCGCGTCGGCACTGGCGATCATCCACGACCACGTGTAGATTTCGCGTCCGGTATGGTCGACCGCGCTCAGCATCAGCGCATCGTGCTCGCGCCAGTTGCCGGGCAATGCGATGTGGGTGGTGCCGCGCATGCCGGGCGCGGCGTCGGGCGAGCGGGCAGTGCCCTGCGCGAGCACCTTGAAGCCCGGTTCCATGCCGAAACGCACCAGCTTCCACTGCAGCTTGACCTTGTTCAGGTTAGTGAAGTCGTAGCGGTTTTCCAGCACCAGATTGCCGTCGAACGAAGCGGGCAGGAAGGACAGTTCCGACATCGGCAGGTACAGCGGCGACCAGATTTCCTTGATCGCAAAGAAGCTGCCTTCCTTTTCGCGATACGGTCCGACGATGCCGTCCGGCGCCTGATTGCCGGCCACGTCGATGGCGCCGTTCTTGTCGCTGCGCACGATGCCTTCGTCGGCGAATGCCCAGATAAAGCCGCCCGCACTGAGCGGGTTCGCCAGCATGGCTTTCCACCAGTCGTCCAGGCCCGCACCGGCGCCGCCGTCGTACAGGCCGTGCAGGAATTCGGTCGGCATGAACACGTCGCGGCCATGGAAGAACGAGCTGGCGCAGCAGTCGTAATTGAGATAGTGGGCGGTGTCGATGCCGCCGAAATTGGCCCACGGATGAATCACCGGGCGCCCTTGCAAATCCCAGCGCCCAAACAGAGAATCGAGCGCGAGATTGAACCCGCCCTCGTTGCCGTTGGCCCACATGATCACCGATGGGTGATGCTGGTCGCGCCGCACCAGTTCCTTCACCAGCGGCGTGCCAACATCGGTGTCGTAGAATTTCTGCCAGCCGGTCAGCTCGTCGATGACGTACAGGCCGACTTCGTCGCACACGTCGAGAAAATGCTCATCCGGCGGATAGTGCGACATGCGCACCGCGTTCATATTCATTTCCTTCATCAGGCGCGCATCGGTATAACTGAGCTCCTTGCTGGAAGCGCGTCCGGAGGTCGGCCAGATCGTATGGCGATTCGACCCCTTCAGGCGCACCTTGGCGCCGTTGACATACACGCCGTCGTTCTTGCGCAGCTCGATGGTGCGAAAACCGATGGTCTTGCTCACCTCATGCACCAGGCGCTGGCCGTCCAGCATCCTGAAATGAGCGCGATAACGCTGCGGCTGTTCGGCCGACCAGGCAATCACCTTGTCGAGATGGCCGCTCAACTGGGCCACACCCTTGTTCACCGTCGCCGTCATCGGCTTGCCGACCGCTTTCCCGTCCAGCGTGGTGATCTGCGCGCTGACCCGCGCGCCGTTCGGCACGGCCCCGCCGGTAAACACCTCGGCGCGGAAATCGCCGGTATGCTTCGCATCGACCGTCAGCCGCTCGATATTGGCCAGCGGCTTGGCTTCCAGCCATACGGGCCGGTAAATGCCGCTGAACAGCCAGAAATCCGATGCGCGTTCAGCCCGGTTGACCGAGGCGTTGGCCGAGTAGCGGTTCACCGTCACTTCCAGCGCATTGCTCTGGCCCGGCTTGATCAGCTTGCTGATGTCGTAGCGGAATTCATAAAAGCCGCCCTGGTGCGTCGGTCCGGCGCTCTGGCCGTTGACCGTGACCTGGGTATCGGTCATGGCCGCGCCGAACACGATCTCGATCTGCCGGCCCTGCCAGCTGGCGGGCACCTCGAAACGGTGGCGGTAGATGCCGGTCGAGTCCGGCGCCGGTTCACGGGTGTCGTCGAAGTAGCGGTACGTGCCGAAGCCTTCCATCTCCCAGTTCGACGGCACCGGGATGGTGGTCCAGGTGCCGGCCTTGCGGCCCCCGTTGACCATGAATTCCCAGTCGACCCGGTGGTCCTTGTCGGTGCCGCTCAGGTATTGCACCTGGGTGGCGGTCGGGGCCGGGGCGGCCCAGGCGCAGCCGCTCGCTGCCAGCAGCAAGCCGATCAAAATATGACGCATATTATCTCTTGTCTCGTTATCGATTCTTCTTCATTGGCGGGCGTAAAAAAATCCGCCGGCCATCGCCAGCCGGCGGATTGCGGTGCGAGCGTGCCGTACTTACAGCTTGACCGTCACCGGCTTGCCTTCATACACGACCGACTTGTCGGCCGCGTCGAGCTGCTCGGAGGTCGACATGCCGGGCTTGATGAAGTGCACCTTGAACTCGCGCTTGGCCACCATGCCTTTGTACCGCCCGACCCGCGCACCGATGGTCACGGTGCCGGTCTTGTCGTCGTAGCTCAGCGGAATCCGGCTGAACTCGCCACGGGTATAGGCATTGGTGACGCCGTCGTCCTCATACAGGCTGAACTTGCCGTCGGCGCCAGTATACACACGCAGGGTAATCGGCGCATCAGGCTTTTCGTCAACATATTGAATAACTGGTCCCATCGGCACAATCGCGCCGGCCTTCACCAGCAGCGGCATGCGCGTCACCGGCGCCTGCACGGTCGGGCGGGTGCCGCCCTTGTGGAACTGGCCGGTATGGAAGTCATACCAGTCGGCGCCCTTGGGCAGGTACACGCTGCGCGCGCGCTGTCCATACACGTGCACCGGCGCCACCAGCAGGTCGTGCCCGAACAGATACTGGTCCTTGATGTCCTTGACCGCATCGTCTTTCGGGAAGTCCATCACCAGGCCGCGCATGATGGTGCCGGAGTTGTAATGCGTGTCCGACGCGGTGGCATAGATGTACGGCATCAGGCGATAACGCAGCTTGTCGTACCAGACCATCGAATCGCGCATTTCCGACCCTTCCGGGGCGATCAGGTTGATTTCGCGCTTGACCACTTCGCCGTGCGAGCGGAACAAAGGCGAGAACGCGCCGAACTGGAACCAGCGCAGGTTCAGTTCCTGCCATTCCTTGACGTCTTCCGGCTTGGCCTGGGCCGCGCCGGTGTTGCGGTTTTCCTGGGCCGAACCGACGTCGCCGGTCTGGAAGCGGGTTTCCTGGGCATAGCCGCCGATGTCGTGGGTCCAGTTCGGAATGCCCGACATGGAAAAATTCACGCCAGCCGAAATCTGGTTGTACAGGTCGCTCCAGCGTCCCACCACGTCGCCGCTCCAGACCGCCACCGCGTTGCGCTGGATGCCGGCGAAACCGGAGCGCGACAGGATGAACTGGCGGGTGTCCGGCTGGTCGCGCTTCAGGTTGTCATACAGGCCGCCGCTGTGCACCAGGCTGTAGGTGTTGAAGGTCACCTCGCCAGGGCCGTGCACGGTCGGGCCGATCAGCTTCTTGAAGTCTTCCAGGCGCGTGTTCGACAGCACGTCCGGCTCGGTGTTGTCCATCCACCAGGCGTCGAAGCCCATGTCCACCACTTTCTTGAGCTGGCGGTAATAGATATCGCGCGCTTCCTTGGTGTAGGGATCGTAGTGGCTGTTCTTGTAGCCCTTGCCGACCCAGTCCAGCGCGCCGTCCTCGACGTTCTTGGTCCACATATAGCCCTTGGACGCCAGTTCCTTGTAATTGTTGGTGCCGGCGTAGAACTTGCCCCAGATCGACAGCATGATGCGCGCGTGGTTCTTGTGCACCTCGTCGACCATGCCTTTCGGATCCGGGAAGCGGACCTTGTCGAAATCATGCGAGCCCCAGCCGTCTTCCGGCCAGTAGAACCAGTCCTGCACGATATTGTCGATCGGCCAGCCCTGCTTGCGGTATTCGCGCAGCACGCCCAGCAGCTGATCCTGGGTTTCGTAGCGCTGGCGCGATTGCCAGAAGCCGTACGACCACTTCGGCATCATCGGCGCCTGCCCGGTCAGGTGGCGGTAGCCGGCGATGACCTTGTCGATGTTCGCGCCATTGATCACGTAGTAATTGATGCCCTGCGCGACTTCCGACGAGAAGGTCAGCGAGCGCTGCTGCTCCGGCGGCAGCGGATCGTTGTGGGTGATCGCCACCATGCCGCCCGACGGCACCCATTCCAGATGCAGCTTGACCGGCTTGTTTTTCTCGAACTTGACCTCGAAATTGTGGTACCAAGGATTCCAGCCCTGGCGCCACACGTCCAGCACCTGCTTGCCGTCGATGCTCAAGGTGGCGTAGTCGGACGCGTACAGCTGCATCTTGTGCACGCCCGGCTTGCCCGATTCCATGGCCGCGTCCCACACCACCTTCACGTCGGTGAGTTTCTTCGGGTCGCCCAGTTCCTTGGGCCAGAATTCGGCCACGTCCTTCAGGTACTGGTACGAGATATCGGTTTCCTGGCGCGTCAGGGCCAGCTTGCCGCCGATGTAGTAGCGCGCCGTCAGGCCAGGCTTGCCGCCCTCCCCGGTCAGCTTCAGATCGCGGCTGAGCCAAGCGTAGGGGCTTGGATTGCCGAAACGCGAAATCGAATTATTGTCCCACAGCACGCCGTAATTCTTGTCGGAGACGACGAAGGGCACGGCCACATCCATATTGTGCTGCTGCAGCTGCACGTCTTCGCCGTTCAGATTCATCTGGGCGTTCTGGTGCTGGCCCAGGCCATAGAACGCGTCCTTGGTGCCCGGGTTGAAGCCTTCCTTGATGGCCACGAAGGCCTTGTCACCGAGCTTGACCGGCGCGATGTCTTGCGCGTATTGCTTGAGGATGGTCTCGCCCTTGGCGTTGCGGAACTGCAGCTGGCCATCCTTGAGCGACACGGTGGCGGCGATATTGGCGGCCTTGAGCACGACCGCATCCTTGCCGGCGGCGCTGACGCTGAAGCGCGCCTTGCCCGGGGTGGCCACCGTCATCATCGACGGATCGAGCTGCTTGCCCGGCTGGTCCACCTTGACGACGTGGATGATGTCGTCGTTCATGACTTCCAGCCGCACTTCCCTGGCCGGGCCCCGGTCGGTCTTGACGACGACGCCGGTGGCGGTCTTTTCGAAGCTGCCGGCCAGCGCGTGGCTGGACGCGAAGATCGCGACGATGGAAGCGGAAATAATGGTCCTCGAATGCACTGTGTGTCTCCTCGTTATCTTAGTATGTGCCGATGCGCACTTTTAGAACGGTTGGCTTGGCCGGCAGGTTAATGCCGTAGTCGGTCTGGTCGCCGTTCCAGTTGCGTACCATCACCCACTTGCCGGACGCGTCGAACGCGCCTTCTTCGACGCGCGCCAGCATGCTCGGCTTGCCGGCGTTGGCGCCGATGCCGTTCAGTTTGATGCGGGCGCGATGGCCCACGAAAATAAATTCGTTCTCGCCGATCTGGGCGATGGCCACGCCGCCGCTTGGCTGTTCGGTATTGTCCGGCACCTCCTTGCCGGTGTACTCCTTCTCGCCGAACTGCAATTCGCGGAACGACACCGTGGCCTGCCAGGCTTGCATGTCCACCTTCTGCGGCGCGCGGTTGTCGCCTTCGGCCACGCCGTAGGTGCGCCCCTCGAAGGCCCACTTGGCCCACTGGCGCTGCATGGGCTTAAAGACGGCGAAGATCTTGCCGAACGGCTCCACCATGGTCTTGTCGGTGGCCTTGGAACCCAGCGGGAAATTGCTGTAGTCGAAATAGTCGATCCCGAACGGCGCGAAGCCGAGCGCGCCGCGTCCCAGCGCCAGGTAGGCAAAGCGCGCGTAGCCGGCGGCATTGCCGATCTCGGGAATCATCAACGCATTGTCGGGCCGCTGGAACTTGTCGATGGTGGCGCGCACCTTCACCGATTCCGGGAGGTAAATATCCGGTGCGGCGACATCGATGTGCGGCGCGACCGCCTTATAAATGTCGATCACGTCGTAGGTCGGCCCGCCGCTGGCGAAATTCTTTTTCCACGGCGCGATCGGCTCGACCGGGTCGCGCAGCGCGTTGTTGACATACATCGGCAGGTTGTAAGCGGCCCGGCCGGACTTGGCGATGTCTTCGATATAGCTGGCAATGGCCCAGGCGTGGAAATATTCGTCGGCGTAGTCGCCATAGACTTCCTTCCAGCTGCCCTTGGCGGCCAGCGGCACCGGCGACTTTTTGCGCTCGAGCACCGCCTGCGGCACCGGTTGCGCGAACAAGGCTTGCGCCGCCGGGCTGAAATCGCGCACCCAGCCGTGGGTACCGACTTCGTTTTCGACCTGCACCATGATCACGGTGCGCTGCTCGGAATCGAGCTTGGCCAGGTGCGTCATCAGGGCGGTAAACGCCTTCTTGTCGGCCTTGCGGGTTTCCTCGCCCAGCGGTGACAGGCAATAGATCGGCTTGCCGGCCTGGTCGAGCATGCGCGGAAAGCGCGTGTTATTGAATTTGACCCACTCCGGGGTGTATTGCGGACTGGTGTTCTTCCAGGTGCCGAACCAGAGCAGCACCAGCTTGACCTTGTTCTGGCGCGCCTGCGCCACCAGCGTGTCGACATACGAAAAATCGAACTTGCCCTCGACCGGCTCGATCTGCTCCCAGGCCACTGGAATTTCCAGGGTGTTGGCATGGGCGTCGGCCACCGCAGCCCAGACCTGCTGGAGCGCAAGCGGATAGTTGCTGGAGTTATGGGCTTGTGCGCCCAGCATCAGGAACGGCGCGCCATCGACCAGCAGGG
>CBFGOU010000038.1:0-15873 GCA_965650445.1 uncultured Oxalobacteraceae bacterium
GGGCCTCTGGTGGGAGCCGCTGCGGACTGACCTCGACGCCTACATCGAGGCGGCCACGCGCACGAATACCCGGCGCAGCTACCAGGGCGCGGTGCGTCACTTCGAGGTGGAATGGGGCGGCTTCCTGCCCGCCACGGCCGATTCGGTCGCGCGCTACCTGGCCGACCACGCCGAGACGCTGGCCATCAACACATTGCGCCAGCGCCTGGCCGCGCTGGCGCAATGGCATATCGATCAGGGCTTCCCGGATCCGACCAAGGCGCCCGTCGTGCGCAAGGTCTTCCGCGGCATCCAGGCCCTGCACCCAGCCCAGGAAAAGCGCGCCAAGCCCCTGCAGCTCGAACAAGTGGCGCAACTGGTCCGGTGGCTTGAACGGGAGGGCGACGCCGCCGGCGCGGCCGGCGATCGCGCCGCCCAGATGCGCCACGCCCGCGACAAGGCCCTCGTGCTGCTCGGATTCTGGCGGGGATTCCGCGGCGACGAACTGACGCGCCTGCGGGTTGACGGCGTCGACGCCGTCGCCGGCCAGGGCATGAGCTGCTACCTGCCGCACACCAAGGGGGACCGCGCGCGCAAGGGCACGACCTTCCGCGCGCCGGCGCTGGTCGACCTATGCCCGGTCGACGCCTACCTGGCGTGGGTCGGGATGGCCGACCTGCGCGAGGGGCCGGTGTTCCGCGCCATCGACCGCTGGGGCCATGTGGGCGCGACAGGCCTGCACATCAACAGCCTGGTGCCGCTGCTGCGCGCGCTGTTCGGCGCGGCGGGCATTCCCTACGCCGACCAGTACAGCAGCCACTCGCTGCGCCGCGGCTTCGTCAACTGGGCGACGTCGAACGGCTGGGACCTGAAGACCCTGATGGAGTACGTGGGCTGGAAGGATGTGCATTCGGCGATGCGCTATGTGGACGGCGCCGACCCTTTCGGCGGGTCCGGCATCGCGCAGGCCGCCCCGCCGGCGCTTCCCGCCGCAGCGCGGCGCTAGCGGTGCCGCAGGCGCCTTCGCGGACGCCGGGACTGCCAGCCGTCAGACTGGCCGCCACGGCGAGCGTGCGCGGCCGTCTTGTCCGTGGCGGGGAATTCGGCCAGGCTCCGCGCGCTGGTGTATCAAGCCAGCCGGTTCGATGCGAGGTCCCAGCCGCCCACGGTAAGTCCCACGATACCGCCGCCAACCTTCTGCTGGGTGTAGCGCCATGTGATTTTCGAGTACGCCAGCGCCAGATGTTCGCTCAGCAACTGGCCTTCGCGCACATCGGGCGCTATTTCGGCGACCAGGACGTTCTCGAGGTCGATCTCGAAATACTTGACCGGCTTGGCCTGGCCATCGGCACGCATGAACTCAATGCGCGCCCGCCGCAAGGTCTTACCCATTGCGCAGGTTTGCAGCAGAATCGGCGTGGCGATATCCGACATCCGGCCAATGACGATCGTGTCGTGGTGGCAGCGGCCGACGGTATGGCCGGTCGATGATGTGGCCGCAGACCTTGGCTGATGTACGCCAAGATCGACAGTCACACACTCCATCCAGTCGGGATGGCCCGCGTCGCGGGACTCCCCCTTGATGCCTTCGATCTGTAGGTAGACGTCGATTGCCATATTGCCTCCGAGGTGAATGCTGGTGTTTGCCTGCTACTTGCAAACGAAGGCGGTTCCGACAAACGCGCCGCGTTCGGTTTTGGTGGTCGCCGTGCACTCTGTGGCATCGAGAGGGACACGCTTGAAGAGCTGCAGCGGGCCATAGCCGCAGTACAGCCAGGTCTCGTACGAGTGCGGCAGCGGGCCGAGCTTCCAACGTGTGACGCCGGTTTCCCGGTCACCCGTTTTCGCGATGTTCGCCTCGTACGGCTTGAGGTAGCCCGATTCACTTGGCGCACCGTGCAGCAGGCCGCCGCCGTCCAGCCGCCACTCTTGCGGCATCACCGCCGTCCATCCGTCGGGCGGGCGGTCCGCCTTGAACGCGTCCGGCTTGAGCCAGAGCGGGCAGTCGAACCGTTGTTCGCCGCGCGGGAGTTCAGCGCCACGCGCTGGAACGGGCATGCTGTACAGCCATGCCATCGCGCCGGCGACCGCCAGCGCGAGACCTCCAGGGAATCCACGGTCGTTCATCGTTCAATCACATAGAAAGCGAGCGCGTTGTCGCTTGGGGTCATAAATGTGCCGTCCGCGTTGCGTTGCTTGTGCGGGGCCGGCACCCGGATGAGCCGGCGCTCGATGTAAGGCCGGTTCTTGTCGTTCTTCCACTGGTCCATTACCCAAATCCCGGACCCCATGACCTTCAGCACGATGGCGGCGTGATTGTCATGATCCCGCCCAGGATAACGGCCATTTTCGAAAGTCGCTATCGCCGTTCCTCTGACAATTTTGCTCCCGGCCTCAATCACGTTGACCCCGGCTTTCCAGGCTGAAGTCGGTAGGCCTTTCAGCCCCGGCACGTATTCCTTGATCAGGTCGACGCACGTGCCCGAGCCTGCGAGCGGCTTGTGCCAGAGCTGGTCGACGTCGCGATACACGAATGGCATATTTTCCTCCTTCGCCGCGCTGGATGGTGGCGCGTATTCATCATCCTCTATGTCGCGCAATTTACTCTTGCGACACGGCAACATGGCTGTCTGGACTGGGTCTAACGGGCTTGGTTCGACGCCAGTACGCGCTTGTGCCGATCTCCCCTCAGCGCGATCTCTTGCGCGCGCGACTACCGCGTTGGAAGCGTTGTGCCGGCCCGTTGCTTGAGCGATCACAACAAGTAGAAAAGCGGCCTGAACCTCTAAATGCATGAGCCTGTCTTACCTGAAGCAATACCAAGGAGAACGCACATGCTGATACGAACCGGGCTTTGGAGCCTTGAAGCGGCGAAATCATGGTTACGCACCCACGAGTGAGGCGAGGCGATCGCCAGCACGATCGAAGACAATCCGGAACCGCGACGACAAATGGCTTGGATCGGCATGGTGATGGACATGGAGGCGGTGCTGTCCGCATCACTCCAGTCAGATGGCATGCATCCGGCTGCGCCACTGGGTGACGAAGAACATTGTTCACAGCGGGGTTTGCGCAAGTGGCCGGAACAGGTTGACCAAAGAATGCCTGCCAGGCCGCCAACATCCGCAACGTCACGTACTCGGCCAACAAGTCGATCCCGCCCTTACGCTGCGATCGAGGCCCAGTCGTGAGTCGACGCCGGCCACCGACGCTACGGCATCAGAAAGATTGGGGGGCGCAGGATCGGCTAGCGCGGCGGGTGTTGGCTCCTCCGCCATCATGGGTGCCCCTTGGGATTCTAACGCACGAAATATCTCCGGAACGTCGGCCAATGTTCCGGCAGTTCGGTCCGCGCCAGTTCGTACGCGTGGCGGGAGAGCATGGCGTCCAGCATGGGGACACGTCGGCACTGGTGCGTTCGGCGGTGGAACGGCTGATCAGATCATAGATCACAGGCGCCAGACGCCCGAGTTCCGACAACTCGTTCGCTGGAATCAGCTGGGACGGCTGGCGATCAGCGCGGCGTGCGGGTCGCGCAGCAAGCGCAGCCCCCCGTTGCCGATGCGTTCGCAAGCGGCCATATAGCCCTCGTGCTCATTCGCGCCAAGCTGCCACGACATACAGCGTTTTGGCTCGCCGGACATCGTCCGCGTTGCTGCGACGCTGCCCGGATGGGATCAGTCGGAATATGTGCGCAGGAGATGAGCGCGAAAGGTTGGCCACTGCTCCGGCCAGCTGGTGTCGGCCACTTCGTCCTTATGGCGCTCCATCAGCGCGTCAATGGTGGCGACGTAGCGGCTTGAGCGATCGTCCAAGGACTGGCGGTGCAAGAGCGTGATTAAGTCAGGCACCGGGATTGCCGGGCCGGGAGGCGGCGTAAGGCTCGGGAACGGCGCCAATACCTGCGGGTGGGCGTATTCAAGCATGCGCAATACCGTGAATCCAATGTAGTGGCAGGCGCCCATGTAGCCCGCTTCCGTCAGTTCGGCCAGCGGCCACACTCTCTGATTAAATATCTCATTGTCGTTGCGGGAGATAAGCAGGACCGGACGCTCACCACATTCGGTCAGGCCCAGCGTTAATTTCGGTTCTTTCATGGCTAATTTTCGCTCTCTATTCGATATCAACCCAGCCCGGCTCCTCGCCCGGCAGGGTTGACGTTGCTGATCATGGCGCAGGATGCGCCCCATTGTCGGTCAATTCTGACGCGGTTCGGAAGCATGCGTACATGCGTTCGTTAGCGTTGTTCGTGCAGACCAGATATTCGCGGAATTTCGACGATGGTGGGTATATGGCCTTGCAAACGTCGATCTCGACTATATTGATATCCGTGCAGATTTGGTCGAGCTCCTCCTTCGTCTTGCCGCTCGTGCCGCTGTCGGCACCTCGGTCATTGTCGCGCGGCTCCTGTCCGGCACTGCAAAGCACATGAAATGCGTCGCACCAGCTTTGCGGGAACCATGGCGTGGGCCCTGTCGGCAGTGGTACCACGTCCGGTGGCGGCGGACGATTGCCACGAACGCAGACCGTTATGATCGGGCTAATCACGCACGGATTGAGCACCGCCGCCAGGTTCTCAGCCGGGTAACTGGGCGGCAGTTGCGGAAAATTGCCGATATCTCCGTCGCCATTGGTGACGAAGAACGGGCCCCAATCGATCGGGTCCGGGAAAGGTGCAGAAATGACGACGACCGGGACGAAATATCCTCCGCCACCGGAATCCCCGGGAGAGGGAACGGGGTCAAGGATCGGATCATATTCGTAGTAGTCGTCGACATGCGGAATGGAGTCAGCGGTATGTTCGCTCAGGAACTGGCGTACGGCAGCCGCCGCGGCGTCGACGGCCGCCTGAAACCGCAGTGCCGCCTGCCCCTGCGGGTCGGGAGCACCTGTGACACCTGGCGCACGGGTGTACGTGAACACCGTGTAGCCGTCCGGCAGTAGCAAGGCATTGACACTGACACCCGTCGGGGCGGGCGCGGCGACCCGGGAGCACACGATCGCTCCGCTTGCGGTGCAGACGATCGCCTGTCCGGCGCTTTCGAACAGCATCACCAAAGGCGTTGAGTCCGCCCCTCTCGCGAGCGCCTCAGGCGATGGCGAAGGCGAGCGCGCCGTCGATGGTGTCGGTTTCCTCGATGCAGGATTGGCGTGGAGCAGATGGGCCGACGTTCCGGATGGTGCCGGCAGTGCCAGAGGGACCGCGCGGGTGATGGTGCCGAATTCGGCCGGCAGCCGTCCACTGCGGCACAGCGGTACGGTACTGCCAGCCTCCGGTCGACACGCTTGAAGCGTGCGGCCGACAAGGCGCAGCGTCGGCGAGGACGACGGCGCGGCTGGCGCCGCGATGGTCGGCGCGAGCTGCGGTGATAGCAGCTCGCCGGCGTTGGCGCCGCCAACGAAGGTAGCCAGGGCAAGGGAGGCCACCAGGGAGAAGATCGATAGGTTTTTCATCATTGTCTCGTTGTATGGTTGATAGCCATGCAATCTTTACAATCAGGCGCAATGATGAGTCAACATGGCGCAATCTCGCTCTAGACGCGTATCAAGAGCCAGGACGCAAGGCTGGACTTCTAGCAGCGGTTGTAGTTGTGCGACTGGCGGCAACCGGAGACATGCCGGATTTGGAGAACAGCGGGTGGAGTCGTGATTGGCACCGGATTTCGACAGAGCGACCGGCGCGTATAGCGGAAAGCATCCATCACGTGTTGAAGCGGATTTCCGGGCATTGAAAAAAATCTTGGCAAATTGCCAAAGTGAGGTCTTATCAAGATAGAATTTCCAGCGTTGGAAAAACCCGGTTGCAACGATGAACAGCCGCACCACCGATGTTCCGCTTGAACGCAGTCTGGCGAAACGAGGCGGATCGCGGCTTCACCATGTGGGAGGTCTGGTCTTGAGCAGCATCCATGAAACTGCGTATCCACGCTTTAAACCTGAACTGACACAACGCGAACTTGAAGACGTGTATGCGCCCAGTGCCGAAGACAGCAAATTCATCCGCCGAAGCGCCAAAACCCCAGCCGCCAAGCTCTACTTGGCGCTGCTGCTTAAGACGGTCCTGAGGCTGGGCTACTTCCCGATGCTCCATGAAATTCCGGCACCTATCGTCTCCTTCGTCAGCAAAAAGATAGGGGTGCGTGCCGTCGCGGCGCGGGACCTTCTTGAAGAGGAGAAGCGGCACCATTCCCGCGTACGGTGCATGGAAGGCATCCGGATCTATGCCAAGATCAAACCAATCACCGACGAGACCCACGCGGCCATCTTGAGCGCCGCAACGGAGGCCGCGCAGACCAAGCAGGAGCTGGCCGACATCATCAACGTCATCATTGAAGAACTGGTGCGCCAACGGTTCGAGCTGCCGGCATTCAGCACGCTTAACCGCAAGGCCTTGGCGGTGCGCAGCGAGGTGAACGACCGCTATTTCAAGACGCTCGCCGATCCTCTGCCGCCCGCCGTCATTAACCGGTTTGACGCCATGCTTCTGCCCGCACCGCAGCAGGCCATGAGCGGATGGCAGCAGCTCAAACAGGATCCCAAAAAGCCAACCAATACGGAAGTACGACAATACCTGGACCATCTGCAATGGCTCAAGGGCTGGGCGACCGAATTGCCTGCGGTCGCACACATCCCAGTGGTCAAGCGAAGCCAGTATGTGCACGAGGCCCGGGCTCTCGACGTCGCCGACATGAAGGCGCTAAAGCGTGACAAGCGCTATGCGCTGATGGTCTTGTTATTCCATGCGCAGCTGAGCAAGTCGCTCGATGATGCGGTCGAGATGTTCATCCGAAAACTACGCAAAATTCACTCGGGCGCTGAAGAGCAATTGCGCCAGTATTATCTGGAACACCAGAAGCGCGCGGAAAAACTGATCATCCAGTTGCGGGACGTTCTGGAGGCCTTTGTTGAAGGCGAAACCGACGAGGACAGGGGCGTGCGGATCGCCGCCGCCTTTCACGACGAACCCGGCAACCTGCTGCTCGAATGCGATGAGCACATCGCCTACGCCGGCAACAATTACCTGCCGTTCATGCTGGCGCCCTACCAGACGCAGCGTCCGTTGCTGCTTAACTGCCTGACACTGCTCAACCTCGAATCGACGTCGGCCGATCGTTCTCTCATCGATGCGATTCGCTTCGTGCTGGCTAACAGGCAAAGTCACCGCGACTGCCTGTCGATCGCGGGAACCAATATCAGCCTGAGATGGATGCCGGAGAAATGGCGCAAGCTGGTCACCGGTCAGCGCTCCGGGGTGGTCACCGAAGTGAGCCGAAAGTACTTCGAACTGTGCGTCCTCACCGAAACGATGCAGGAGCTGCAATCGGGTGACTTGTTTGTCGCCAACAGCGATCATTTCAGCGATTACCGCACCCAGCTGGTCGACTGGGACTTGTACCAGGCCCAAGTGGAAGAATATGGCGCCATGTTGGGCCTGCAGACGGAGCCGAAGGCGTTCTCCGCGGCGCTAAAGAAATCGCTTGCCGCGACCGCCGCCCGCGTCGATGCCGGCTTGCCCGAAAACGAGCATGTCGACCTGGTCGGTACCGAACTGATCCTTCGCAAGCATGCGAAGGATGCAAAGCCGGAGGCGCTGGAGAAGATCGACAAAATTCTCACCACGCGGCTGCCCGAAAAGAACATCCTCGACATCTTGGTCGAGTCGGAGGGATGGCTGGACCTGCATAAGCAGTTCGGTCCGCTCTCCGGGTTCGACTCCAAGGTTGACGACCCGCGCAAGCGGTTCATCACCACGCTGTTCTGCTATGGCTGCAACCTCGGCGCCACACAAACCGCGCGCTCGGTCAAGGACCTGAGCCGCAAGCAGGTGGCCTGGCTTAACCTGCACCACATCACGGAGGAGCGGCTTGAAAAAGCCATTGTCCAGGTCATCAACGCCTACAACAAATTCCTGCTGCCCAAATACTGGGGTTCGGGGAAGAGCGCGTCGGCCGACGGGACCAAGTGGAACATGTACGAGCAAAATCTGCTCTCCGAATACCACATCCGCTATGGCGGCTATGGCGGCATTGGTTACTACCATGTCTCGGACATGTATATCGCGCTGTTCAGCCATTTCATTCCATGCGGCGTGTACGAGGCGATCTATATCCTCGACGGCCTAATCAAGAACGAATCCGACATCCAGCCCGATACCCTGCATGGTGACACCCACGCGCAAAGCGCTCCGGTGTTTGGCCTGGCCTATCTCCTGGGGATCAATCTGATGCCGCGTATCCGGAATCTGAAAAGCCTGGTGTTCTATAAGCCGGAACGCAGCACGCGCTACGAGAACATCAATGGCCTGTTCAGCGAATCGATCAACTGGGAGCTCATCGAAACCCATCTGCCGGACATGCTGCGTATAGCGCTATCCATCAAGGCCGGCAAGATCACGCCCTCGACGATCCTGCGCCGCTTGGGCACGGCAAGCCGCAAGAACAAGCTGTATTTTGCATTTCGCGAATTGGGACGGGTCGTGCGGACAGAATTCCTTCTCAAATATATCGGGGACGTGGAGTTGCGTAAAACCATCCAGGCCGCGACCAACAAGAGCGAGGAGTTCAATCAGTTCATCAAGTGGCTGTTCTTTGGCAACCAGGGCATTATCGCGGAAAACGTACGCCACGAGCAGCGCAAAGTTGTGAAGTACAACCAGCTGGTGGCCAACCTGGCCATTCTTCACAACGTCGAGGCCATGACCGGTGTGCTGAAGGAGATGCAGGGGGAGGGACTACCGATCGACGAGGAGATCCTGGCTGGCCTTGCGCCGTATCGAACCGAGCACATTAACCGGTACGGTGACTACACGCTTGATCTGGAACGGAAACTGCCACCAATGAACTATAAAACAAAAATTCTCCAATAAATCAGTCGCTTACAGCACAATTGGGGTATTTTTGCACGAATCCCGGCCGACCCTCTACATCAGCCGTCAGCCTCCGGCGAACTAAAAGTGATCAGATAAGAGAACTAAATCTGGTAAACGCCACAGGTCGCGAACTAAATGTGCGAGACGCGTCCAACGCCGCCCGCAGTTGCGGGCCCTATCCCAACTGGCGTTTTATCCGAGGTTTCGCTGGGGTTTGCTTCGACGTACCCCAGCGACACTGTCCACCTGAAATATGCGTTCAAAACGGCCTTGGCGGTCTGCAAGCTCGAACCCGCCATCCCTCCGCTGAATGGCCACCATGCCGCTGACCAACGTTCCGCCCGCTTTCCGGGTTGGCCGACCCACAGTGCGGCCGGCACCGGCTGCACCAGAAAACGGAAAAACTCCTGCAAGTCTTCAGCGTCCAGGTCCGACATAGCTGTCCTCCGCTGCAGGACCGACCAGAACAGAAGCCGTTCTATATGGGCCGGTCGGACCGGAATGTGCGCCCCGCCGTTCGCCCGAGCCAAATCCTGACGGCTTCTAAATCGTTACTGGCCCCTGACTGATTCATATGCGCCGGCGCCCGGTTCTTGGCGCCGGAACCGTCGAGCGCCGCCGGAAGCACAAACCGTTCGAGCGGAAGAACTGCCGTTCCGCCGCCCTCGATAGCCTCAAGCTCCTGCCGGTCGAGTGACCTCAGTGGCACTTCGCACCGCGCAGATAGCCTGCGTCCAATGCTTGACTCGTTTTCTTTCAACCACTGAACAATCCGCGAGGCCGATTTCTCGCCAATGCGTGGCACCGTCTCCCACCAGCGGTATCCAGCCGTACTAATCGTCGCCGCGAGGTCTCCCAGGCACTCGAGCCCGACGGTGCGCATTCTGCTTGCGACGGCGTGCGAAAACCAGTCCGCGAGGTCATGATGGGCTTTCGGGGGCTCGACAGCGACGGCCTCCAGCCTGGAAAGCGGCCTCAATCCGCTTCCGCCTGAGCCGCGAATTGCGATCGCCTTTGCGGTTGGCAGGTGCGTTGACCGCACCAAACTGTTCTGCGTACAGGCTGAGCAGTTCGTCCTCGCCATAGCAGAATTCCGGGTCGACACGACGCTGGAATTCTTCAAGCGAAGGTGTCGGCGCCGAATTGACTTGTTTGTTCGGCCCCCGACGAGGACGGCTCGCAGAAACAAGATAGAAACGTTGAAGGAGCTTCAATCATTGCGCTATTGCCGCCAAAGTGGAGAAACGTGAAGGTGGCGCTCAGGTAGTCACGCTTCAGGTCGATGCAGACCAATTCGCTGGCGTGTTTGTACCTCCAAAGAATCAGTAGAAATTACACATTGGCGAGTTTTTGAATCGAGATCCGGCTACGCGCTCTTTCGCTGGCGCGCAGGCGCCGGCGCCAGCGAATCACGATAGGTCATGCGGATCTGGAAGTTGCGTTCGACAGGGCGGCGCATGTCGTAACAGTCATTGAGCAAGGCATTGACACCATTGACGATCACCTCCCGCCAGGGAATATGCACCGTGGTCAGACGTGGCGCCGAAAATTCGGCAATCGGCATGTCGTCATAGCCGATCACCGAGACATCGCGCGGCGCCGAAATGCCCATCTTCTGGAAATAGGAAAGTGCTCCGATCGCCATTTCATCGTTGGCGCAAAAAAGTGCGGTGAACTGATAGCCGGACGCCAGAAGCTCGCGGGCCGCGTCCCATCCGCCTTCAGCGGAGAAATTGCGTTCCACAATCCACATCTTCGAGGTATTGATGCCAGCGGCTGCCAGTTCGCCAAGGAAGCCGTTGACACGCTCCACGTTGTCCGAGGTTGCCGAGGGGCCGGCAATGACGGCGATTTTGCGATGGCGATGGTCGAGCAAAGCGCGCGCAGCCAGTATGCCGCCCTGCCGGTGGTCAATGGTGAAGCATTGCTTGGGAATGCTCTTCAAATATTGGTTCATCACCACCACGTGGGAATTGCGCTTTTTGAGGCCGGGGATATCCTTGTCCAGCAAGAAATTGCTCAACACTACGACACCATCACAGCCGCGCTCCATCAGCAGCTCAATACCGTCGACCGTCTGACGGCGCGCATCGCCTCCCCCTGCGCCGAACGCGACGACCATGTTCAAACCGACTTCGCGCAGCACCTGTTCGATCGACGCCAGGAGAGGGGTGAAGAAGGTGCCCGCCAGCCCCGGAATATAGACGCCGATCATCTTGGTCGAACCGGTCATCAAGGATCGCGCCGCGTGCGAAGGGCGAAAACCCAGTTCCTCGATCGCTTTTTTGACGCGTTCGATCTTGGCGGGCGACACGGAACCCTTCCCGTTCACCACACGCGATGCGGTTCCCATACCAACGCCCGCGAGCTCGGCGACATCTTTGATAGTGGCCACATTTTCCTTGATATTGGCTGGTAAATTCATCGCGCACCCCACAATGTGGAAGCGCTACCAAAATGGAAACAACATTATATCAGCCGTATTTTGCGCGTCAATCGAGGTGCATGCCTGGCCCCTGGCTGTCACGGCCCGCAGTCGACCAAATCGATGCCAGGGACCATATCGTCATCTGCCGCACCATTGCCTGCCCGCCTTCGGCAAATAGAGCCATGGCATCGCTGCCGGCACTGGGAAAGACCAGGCACGACAGCGCCGTTCCGGCCGCACCCGCGAACACGGTCACCGACGCCGTGTCGATCAGGATATGCAGCCTGATGGCACCCTCGTGCAGTGGCACAGGCGCGGCGTGACGCGCGGCGAACTCCTGGGAGAAGGACGCGTCGCCGGCCCGGCTGCGGTCAAGGTAGACTTCCTCGCGCTCGCGATCGTAGCCGACCACGGTCCGCTCGCCATTTTCCCCGCGATGCACCTGGACACCGGCGCGCAGCGCCGTCGCCGGATCGAGCAGCAGTTCGATCTCGGCAGGTCCGCCCGCCGCCCTCACCTGCGCCAGAGCGCTCAGGCCGGCAAGAACCGGCAGCGCCTGGGCGGCGAACAGCACTTCCCGACGCAGCCGCTCGAAGCCCGCGACTGGCTGCTGGACAAGCCGCACCCGGCCGTCAATGGTGCGCAGCGCGAGTTCGCGCACGATGGACTGGGCACCGCGCCAGGGTGAGCTCGGCACCTGGCGCCCGTAACGCCAATTGCTCATCCACCCGATCATGAGCCGCCTTTCGTCGGGCGCTCCATTCCAGCTGACGGCGGCATAGTAATCCGGACCATGATCGAGCCACTGCCCCTGGTCGCCCGCTGCCGTCTCAAAGGTCGTGCCATCGAACTGCCCAATGAAATATTGAGTCCCGGATCCGCCGGCCGGCCCGCCCGGGTTCAGGCTGATTACCAACACCCATTGCGTATTGGCCGGGTGGCCGTCCACCGGCAAGGTGAACAGATCGGGGCATTCCCACACGCCGCCGGTCGCGCCGGCGGGACCAAACTCGCTCATGAATTCCCAACCGAGCAAGTCGCGCGATGCGTACAGCAAGGCCTTGTGCTGCTGCGCGAGCACGACCACCATCACCCATTTCGATTCCGGCGCGTACCAGAAGACTTTGGGATCGCGGAATTCGCGGTAGGCATCCTGGTAAGCCGCGGGCGGCCCTTCCAGCACCGGATTGCTTGCATAAGGCGTCCAGCTGCGCCCGCAATCGAGGCTATAGGCGAGCGACTGGCTCTGCTGTCCTTGCCGGACGCGTCTGCCGTTCGCCAGGGTCATCGCAGCCGGATAGACACTGGTATAGATGGCCACCATCGGCGCCTGGCCGGACAATCCAAGCGCGCTGCTGTTGCTGCTGTCGATCACCGCGCTGCCCGAAAAAATGTACTGGGTGATGTTGCCCAACGCGTCTTTTTCAACATGCAGCGCAACCGGCAATTCCGACCAGTGCACTAGATCGGCGCTCACCGCATGTCCCCACGATATGTCGCCCCAGCCATCGCCGCTCGGGTTGTATTGATAGAAGAGGTGGTATTCGCCGGCGTGGTAGATGAGCCCATTGGGGTCATTCATCCAGTTGCGCGCGGGCGAGTAGGACAGTTGCGGGCGGTGTGCCTCCTGATAGGCCGAGCGAAGCAGCATGGCGATTCTTCATTCCGTGTTGTTGGCGCAGACACATTGCGGCAGCGCGAGCCAGCGCCATTATGCCGAGTGTCAGGCGCATTTACAATCGTTTGCAGTCAAGCCGGTGACGTGCTGGCGCAGGCCATTTGTGGCATCGCTTCAACGAGGTACGCGAGAAATGCCGGAATACAATGGAACCGATTGCAACACGACGGACTTGCGTCGATAATGAAGCGAGCCGTAACATCCTCGCGAGAGCCGCTTCAGTGGCCGTACAACCATGCAGAGCCCTGCATGCAGGAGACAGAATGCAACAACCCAAGCGGATGATGTCGTTTTCGCAGATCGTGAACATGAATATCGGCTTCTTTGGCATCCAGTTCAGCTTCGGTCTGCAGCAAAGCAACATGAGCCCGATCTACAGCTATCTGGGGGCTGACGCCGCGAGCCTGCCCATTTTGTTACTGGCGGGCCCTGTGACCGGCCTGGTCGTGCAACCGATCATCGGCGCCATGAGCGACCGCACCGTCTCGCGCTGGGGCCGGCGCACGCCCTACTTCCTGATCGGCGCCATCTTGTGCAGCCTTAGCCTCCTGTTCATGCCCTTCAGTCCGACACTGTGGATGGCCGCCAGCCTGCTGTGGATACTCGACGCCGCCAACAACATCACGATGGAACCGTATCGCGCCTTTGTCAGCGACAAGCTCGATGCGGACCAGCACACGCTTGGCTTCCTGACCCAAAGCGCGTTCACCGGCCTGGCCCAGACCCTGGCCTACCTGACGCCGTCGCTGCTGGTGGCGTTCGGCATGAACAAGGACACGGTCAACGCCAGCCATATTCCGCACATTGTGATCAGCGCTTTCCTGATCGGTTCGCTTTTTTCGATCACCACCATCTTGCGCACCGTGACGACAACACCGGAGGACAGCCCGCCTCCGGAGCAGTTGCAGCAGATCCGCGCGCGTCCGGCCGGCTGGCGCCATACGCTCGATGAGATCGTCGCCGCCGTGCGCGAGATGCCTGATTTGATGAAACAGCTGGCTTTGGTGAAGCTGTTCCAGTGGTATGCCATGGTCTGCTACTGGCAATACATCACGCTCAGTCTGGCGCACACGGTGTATGGCAGCGCCAATCCCGCCGCGCCAGGTTTTCGCGACGCCGGCCTACTCACCGGCAAGCTAGGCGCCTTTTACAATTTCATCGCCTTCCTCGCCGCCTTCGCGCTGGTGCCCTGCTCTCGCCGCTTCGGTCCGAAGCTAATGCATAGCATCTGTCTCACGCTGGCGGGATTTGGCATGCTGAGCATTCCACTGATCGCCGATCCTGCGCTGCTGCTCTTTCCGATGCTGGGCATCGGCATTGCCTGGGCCAGCATCATGGGCAATCCCTATGTGATGCTGGCGGGCTGCATCCCGCCCGAGCGAACCGGTGTCTACATGGGCATCTTCAATATGTTCATTGTGATACCGATGATTATCCAGGCGCTTACCATGCCGCTGCTGTATCGGACCTGGCTCGGCGGCAGTCCCGAGAATGTGATCCGCCTGGCGGGCGGGCTGTTGCTGTGCGCAGCGGTCGCGGTGCTGTTCGTCAAAGTTAAGGCCCCGAGGAACATGGCGAGCCTGCCGCTGAGCGCGGCGGCGGCGCCTGGACCAGCGAGTCGCGCATCGTCACACTGACCGGGAACTGCCGCCGCACCGGACGATCTACCCGCGCGAGCGCGCCCAGGCCAGCGCTTCCGCAGGCGCCGAGAACGCGAGACTTCTATCGCATGGCGTTGCGCGTTGCGCCAAGTTGAGTGCCGCGTGCCTGCTTGACGCACTCGATCCGCAGTCACTTGCTTCGATGTAGAAAGCCCAAAGCATAGCAGTTCTCAGCGCCATTTTTTGCAACAGCACCGAGTTTTTCGATCACGCGTTTTTGATTGACATTAAATTTTTCAGCAGGCATTATCACAATTTTGGAAGCGCTTCCAGATTTGCGCGACCTCAGCGGGCGCCCAAGACAGGCAGTACCCAACAGCGATTATTTAAAAAATTCATGACATCGATTCGCGCAGACATCGCGGCACTTCGCCCCCCGTATCGCGACAACTGACGTCAATAACGTTTCAAATGGAGACCTACGTGAAAACCACCCCTCTCACCCTGGCGGTATGTGCCACCCTGCTGTCCGGCCAGGCTTGCGCGGATGGCGCCGCCGCCGCACCGGCTGCCCCACTGGCAGGAAAGACGATCAGCGTCTACACCACGGCCAAGAATGTCGCGGCGCGCATGGCGCTGAGCGACACCTTGACCTTCGAGCCATCGCGCCAACCGCTGGAGGCGGAGGTATCGGTGTTCGTCGACCCGGGCAAACGCTTTCAAACCATGCTCGGCATCGGTGGCGCGATCACCGACGCCAGCGCCGAAGTGTTCGGCAAACTGAGTCCGGCCAAGCAAAACGAATTCATCGCCGCCTACTACAACAAGGACAGCGGCATCGGCTACACCCTGGCCCGCACGACCATCCATAGTTCGGATTTCAGCTCCGGCAGCTACACCTACATCGCCGACGGCGACAAGGCACTGTCGACCTTCTCGCTCGCGCACGAGCGGAAATTTCGCATCCCGCTGATTAAGAAGGCCATGGCTGCCGCCGGCAATCTGACCTTGTTCGCCAGCCCGTGGAGCGCACCGGCCTTCATGAAGGACAACCGCGACATGCTGCACGGCGGCAAGCTCCTGCCCGAGTATCGCGATGCGTGGGCGCGCTACTTCGTCAAATTCATCAAGGGCTACGAGGCCGAAGGCATCCCGGTGTGGGGCGTGACGGTGCAAAACGAACCGATGGCGGTGCAGACCTGGGAATCGATGATTTTCACGGCGGAAGAAGAGCGCGACTACTTGCGCGATCACCTGGGGCCGGTGATGCACGCGGCCGGCCTGGGCGACAAGAAAATCATCGTGTGGGACCACAATC
>CBFGOU010000039.1:0-15221 GCA_965650445.1 uncultured Oxalobacteraceae bacterium
CCCATTCCTCGTCCTTCATGCGCATGGCCAACTGATCCTGGGTGATGCCGGCATTGTTGACCAGAATCGACAGGCTACCGAAACGCTTTTGCACGTCCTCGATGACGGCGCTGCAATTGGCCGCGTCGGTCACATTGAGCACGCTGCCGGCGCCGCCGAATTCTTGCAGGTAATCGGAAATGGCGGCCGCGCCCGCTTCAGTGGTGGCGGTGCCGAGCACTTTGGCGCCCTGACGGGCCAGCTCCAGCGCGATCGCCTTGCCGATCCCGCGCGATGCGCCGGTAACCAGCGCGACTTGATTTTGCAGATTCATGGTGTCCTTATGGTCTGAGAATGCCTCTGCGGGGACGTGCCCCGCGATACTGCCGCAAGCGGCTTAGCCCTGTTTGATCGCGCTCAATACCCGCTCAAGCGCGTCCTGGTCGCCCAGGGATTCGCCCGCCAGGCGTGCGTCGATCCGTTTCGCCATGCCGATCAGCACTTTGCTGGGCGCACATTCGATCACCTGGGTGACGCCGCCGGCGGCGAATTTCTGCATGGTTTCCACCCAGCGCACCGGGCCGGCGGCCTGGCGCACCAAGGCATCCTTGATCTGCGCCGGGTCATTCAGAATAGCCACGTCGACGTTGTTGATCAAGCCGATCTGCGGCGGGTTGAAGCGAATGTTCTGGAGGTAATCGCGCAAGCGGTCGGACGCGTTCTGCAGCAGCGAGGAGTGAAACGGCGCCGATACCGCCAGCTTCATGGCGCGCTTGGCGCCCTTGGCCTTGGCCAGCTCGCAGGCCTTGTCGACCCCGGCGTTGTAGCCGGCGATGACGATCTGGGTCGGCTCGTTGAAATTGACCGCCTCGACCACGCTGGCGCTCGCCGCCGCCGCTTCGGCGCACAGCGCGCGCACGTCGTCGGCCTGCAGGCCCAGCACGACGGCCATGCCGCCCTGCCCGACCGGCACGGCTTCCTGCATGGCCTGGGCGCGGAAGCGCACCAGCGGCACCGCGTCCTGGAAGGCGATCACGCCGGCGGCGACCAGCGCGGCGTACTCGCCCACGCTATGGCCGGCCACCAGGCTCGGCGCCGGGCCGCCGGCCGCCAGCCAGGCGCGGTACACCGCCACCGAGGCGGCCAGCATGATCGGCTGGGTGTTGGTGGTCAGGTCCTGCTCTTCTTTTGGCCCCTCGGCGATCAGGCGCGCCAGGTCGAAGCCCAGCGCTTCGTTCGCTTCGGCAAGGGTTTGCGCGACCACCGGATTGCCGGCAAAGCCGCTGAGCATACCGATGGCCTGGGCGCCCTGGCCGGGAAAGACGAATGCGAATTGTGCCATCAAAAAAATACTCCCAACGTTAGGATGTTTGCGATTACATGCGGACCAGCACGGCGCCCCAGGTGAAGCCGCCGCCCACGCCTTCCATCATGACGGTCTGCCCCTTCTTGACGCGGCCATCGCGCACGGCGATATCCAGGGCCAGGGGAATCGATGCAGCCGATGTATTGCCGTGCTGGTCGACCGTGACCACCATCTTTTCAGACGGCAAGCCGAGCTTCTTGGCGGTACTGTTCATGATGCGGATATTGGCCTGGTGCGGAATCAGCCAGTCGATCCCGGCAGCTTGCATGCCGGCCGCTTCGAGCGCTTCGTTGGCGACTTTTTCCAGCACCGTGACGGCCAGCTTGAATACCGCCGGGCCATCCATGTACAGGTAAGCGCTGCCGGCGATGGCGCCGTCGGCGATGCAGGTCGGGCCGGACAGCACTTGCGCGTGGCGGCCGTCGGCGTGCAATTTGGTGGCCAGGATGCCCGGCTCTTGCGATGCGCTCAGCACGATGGCGCCGGCGCCGTCGCCGAACAGCACGCACGTGGTGCGGTCCTCGAAATTGAGGATGCGCGAAAACACTTCGCTGCCGATCACCAGCACGTTCTTGTGCGCGCCGGCCTTGATGAAGGCGTCCGCCACCGACACGGCATAGACGAAGCCGCTGCACACGGCCTGCACGTCGAACGCGGCGCAATCGTTATGGATGCCCAGCTTGCGCTGCACGATGCAGGCGGTGCTGGGAAAGCTGCCGTGGAAATCGGGAGTCGAGCTGGCCACGATCACCAGGTCGATCTGTTCGGGGCGCAGGTCGGCCATGTCGAGCGCCTGTTTGGCCGCTTCGACGGCCAGATCGGACGCCAGCTGGCCTTCGCCGACGTAATGGCGCGCGGAAATACCGCTGCGCGAAACGATCCACTCGTCCGACGTTTCTATCCCCTTTTCCGCCAGGCGCGCGGCGAGATCGTGATTGGTCACGCGCTGCGGCGGCAGATAGCTGCCGGTGCCGATAATTTTGCTGTAGAGAGTCATTGTTGCCGTCCTACTTGGTGGGTGAGCCTGGCGCGTCGGGGTCAGGCGTGCGGGGCATCAAATCGGCGATCATCACCGACAGCTGCTCCTGCACATTATATTTAGCCGCATCGAAAGAACGTTTGATCGCCCACTCGTACGAATAAGAATCGGCGCCGCCATGGCTTTTGAACACCAGGCCGCGCAAGCCAAGCAAACTGGCGCCGTTGTAACGCGAGGGATTGAACACGTCACCGAAATTCTTCAGGGCGCCGCGCCCGAACAGCGCGCCCAGCATCGTCATGGGGGAGCGGCGAAATTCGGTATTCAAGGCATTCTTGACGAAGCGGCCCAGGCCTTCGACCGCCTTGAGCGTGACGTTGCCGACGAAGCCGTCGCACACCACGATATCGGTGGTGCCCTTGAAAATATCGTTGCCTTCAACGTTGCCGTAAAAATTAAGCCCGCCGCGCGCATGGTCGTCGTGCAAGAGTTTGGCGGTGGCCTTGACCACTTCGTTGCCCTTGATTTCCTCGGTGCCCACGTTGAGCAGGCCGATGGTGGGCTTGGCGATGCCTTCCATGGCCGACACCAGCACCGAACCCATCACCGCGAACTGGTGCAGGTGATGCGGTTCGCAATCGACATTGGCGCCCAGGTCGAGCATATAGGTGGGACCGCCCTTCTGATTGGGCAGGATCGAGCAAATGGCGGGCCGGTCCACGCCGGCCATGGTCTTGAGGACATAGCGCGACACGGCCATCAGGGCGCCGGTATTGCCGGCCGAGACGCAGGCCTGGGCCGTGCCCCCCTTGACCATTTCGATGGCCACGCGCATCGACGAATCCTTCTTGCGGCGCAAGGCCACTTCGATCGGATCGTCCATCTCCACCACTTCCGACGCATGCACCACCGACAGGCGCTCGTGCTGGTCGGCCTTGTGCTTCTTGAGCTCGGCGCGCAGGACATCTTCCAGGCCAACCAGCACGAGCCGGGCCTGAGGTTCACGATTGACGAAGGAGATTGCTGCGGGAATAGTGACTGACGGGCCATGATCGCCACCCATACAGTCAATGGAAATTGTAATTGTCATGTGGAGTGATGCAAATGTGCGGCAGGCGAACGCCTGCGGCACCCACCGTCATGCAGCATGACGAGGCGCATTAGGTGCGCAAGGGAAACTTGCAGCCGGTGACAAAGAAAAAGCGGCGCGACGCACAGAAAATACGTTGCACCGCCTTCATTTTACTCAAAACGTAAAACGTCGATTACTCGTCGTTTTTGGTCTTGAGCACTTTACGACCACGGTAGAAACCGTTCGGGCTGATGTGGTGACGCAGGTGCGTTTCACCGGTGGTTGGCTCGATGCCCAGTTGTGGCGCGACCAGGAAGTCGTGCGAACGGTGCATGCCGCGCTTGGATGGGGACTTCTTATTCTGCTGAACTGCCATGATGACTCCTAATACATAAGTTCTAAAATTCTAACACATTCGACCAGCAAATACATGCGAATCGAGTATCCCAGCGGCAAAACTCTGCCGACATGTTTCACGTTGTCTTACCTGTACTGCCACTTGCCATACTCGACTACTGCACGCGTTTGACACGTTTCTTACGTACTACATGTTCGGTACTACTGCCCCGCCCCGCTCACTCGCCCTTGAGCGACTTCAGGCTGGCGAAGGGCGACGGCTTGTCGCTCTTGAGCCCATCGAGCAACCTGGTGTCGGGGCACACATCGTGTTTCGGCACCTGCGGCAAGGCCAGCAAGGCTTCATCTTCAATCAGGTCGCGGATATCGCAGCTACGGCTGCCGACGATCACATCGATCGTCTCGTCGTCGAGGATCTCTTCGATCTCATCGGCGTGCGCATCGTCCTTGCCCAGCACCAGCACGGTCGACGACTGCATCTCGTACTCGAACGGGCTCAGGCAGCGCTGACACACCAGATTGACGTTGCCGGCCACGGCCAGCGTGATCTGCGGATAACCCTGCGGGTGATTTCCACCCTGCACCGACCAACTCACGGCGCCGGACTCGTCGGCACAATCCTTCTTCAGCCGGTCCATTTCAGCGACAGGTGTGACACCTTCGCGCAGGCCGTTGTTTCGACAAAACTCGAAAGCGTCGATGACAAAAGCACTCATTGCAGAAATTTTCCCCGGAAAACCTGCGATAATAACAGGCTTATCGCAGTGGAGTCAAAGACTTGGGCGATTTTTCGCGCCCCGCAGCGTACATCCGTTGCGGGCATGATTGTAAACCCGACGAAGCAATAATGATAGCAAGGAGTTCGTCATGCAGCGCCTGATTCTTGCCTCCAGCTCGGCCTACCGGCGTGAATTGCTCGAACGGCTGCGCCTGCCCTTCGAGGTGATGGTGCCGGACATCGATGAAACGCCCCTGCCCGGCGAGAGCCCGGAAGCGACCGCGCTGCGCCTGGCCCGCGCCAAGGCCCAGGCGGTGGCGGCGCGCGCGCCCGGCAGCCTGGTGATCGGCTCGGACCAGGTCGCCACCCTGGATGGCGAACAGATCGGCAAACCCGGCAATCACGCCAATGCCCTGGCGCAGTTGCAAAAGATGCGCGGCCGGCGCGTGGTCTTCCACACGGCCCTGTGCCTGTGGGACGACCGTGGCGCCGCGCTGACCGGCCACGCCCAGCTGGAAAATATCCAAACCTTCGTCACCTTCCGCGACCTGCCCGACAGCGAGCTCGACGCTTACCTGCGCATCGAGCAACCCTACGATTGCGCCGGCAGCGCCAAGAACGAAGGGCTGGGCATCGCCATTCTCGAACGCATCGACAGCGTCGATCCGACCGCATTGACCGGCCTGCCGCTGATCGCCCTGACCGGCATGCTGCGCAAGGCCGGCGTGGCTTTTTTTAATTCCTGACCATTAGCAATGAGCACCGGCACCCTCTTCCTGATTCCCAACACCCTCGGCCCCACCGATCCCGCGCCGGACGCGCTGTCGCACATTTTGCCCACGCAAGTGCAAGCCATCACGTCGCGGCTCGACTATTTCGTGGCTGAGAACGCCAAGACGGCGCGCGCCTTTCTCAAGCTCATCGCCGTGAACAACCCGCTGGCCAAGCCGCTGCAAGAGATCGAGATTGCCGAACTGAATGTCAACACGCCGGCCGCCGCCCTGAATGGCTTGCTGGCGCCGCTGCTGGCCGGGCGCGACGCCGGGCTGGTGTCGGAAGCGGGCGTGCCGGCGGTGGCCGATCCCGGCGCGGACCTGGTGCGCATCGCCCATCAGCACGGCATCACGGTGCGTCCGCTGGTCGGCCCCTCGTCGCTCTTGCTGGCCGTCATGGCCAGCGGCCTGAATGGCCAGAGTTTTGCCTTCAACGGCTACTTGCCCACCGATGCGGCCGCGCGCAGCAAGCGCATCCGCGAACTGGAGCTGCGTTCGCGCAGCGAAAAGCAGACCCAGCTGCTGATCGAAACGCCCTACCGCAACGCGGCCATGCTGGAAGCGCTGGTGCTGGCGTGCCAGGGCAGCACCCTGGTGTGCGTGGCAACCGACCTGAGCCTGCCGAGCGAGCGGGTGAAGACCTTGAGCGCGGCCAAGTGGAAAGCGCTGCTGGCGACCGGCAACGCACCGGATTTCCACAAAAAGCCGACCGTCTTCCTGCTGCTGGGACAATAGCCGGCTAGTTGAGCTTGGCCGGCACCTCCTGGGCCAATTCATTGACCCACGCAAAAGCTTGCAGCTCGATCTCGCGGATCTGCTTGACCGTCATGCCCAGCTGCTTGAGCAACTTGCTCAGCTGGGTGCCGCGTTTCGGGTTTTCCACCAGCTCGACCACCTTGAGCATTTCCCCCAGCACGCCGGCGCGCCGCAACAGCGCCAGCCGCACATCCTCCGGCACCTCGACGGTCTCGAGGATGTCGGCCATGGCCATGGAAAACAGCGCGTCCATCAGCGACATGATGCCGACCGTAAAACTCTTTTCCGGGCACACGTCGAGGCGCGCCGGCATGCGGTGCGCCATCAATTCCATCAGCTTGCCGCGCGTGGTGGCCATTTGCAGCAGCGGCGAGCTGAGCTCGACCTCGGTACCCGGCTTGGCGTACAGCAGGATTTGCAGCCAGCGCTGCAATTGCGTGCGCCCCAGCACCTCGAGCGCCTCGCCCAAGGTATCGATGCGCCCGCGCGCCCCTGAGGCCGGCGTGTTCACCAGACGCAGCAGATTGAGGCTGATGAGCGCATCGCGCTTGACCGCCTTTTCGATCGCGCGGTTGTCGGCGTCCGAATTGATCAGTTCGAGCAGGCGCACAATGGTCAGTTCGGACGGGGCGATCTTCTTGCCGCTCAGGATGGCCGGGCGGGCGAAATAAAATCCCTGGAAATATTCAAAGCCCAGTTCCATGCATTGCTTGAACTGCTCGACCGTCTCGACCTTTTCGGCCAGCAGCTTTTTGTTCGCGCCGCGCAAGGCCCGCGCCAGCGTGACGAGCCCGTCCGCATCGACGCCTTTCAGGTCGATCTTGACCACGTCGACCAGCGCCACCAGCTTGCGCACATCGTCCGAATCGGCCACCACATCGTCGAGCGCGAACTTGAAGCCCGCCTCTTTCAGTTCGGCCACGCGGGCGAGCACCTCGGGCGTCGCCTTGACGGTTTCGAGGATTTCCAGGATCACCTTATCGTGCGGCAGGAAGCGCACGAAGTCGCTCATCAGCGACACTTCATCGACATTCACGAACGCCAGCCGCTCGCCCACCACCTGGTGCATGCCCAGTTGCGAGGCGTGCGAAATCACCGCGGCCGTGGCGGCCGCGTCATTGGTGACATTGGCATCGGTCGCGTCGGCGCTGCGGAACAGCAGCTCGAACGCCACCAGCCGCTGATTTCTGCCGAGAATTGGCTGCCGAGCAAGGAAAAAATCGTCGCTGGGAAGCGCAAGATCGGTCGATGCATCCATGAAATAGCCGTTGATCGATAGTCGGTTGCATGGCGCCAGCTGACGCCATGTTGTGACTATACTACGGCTCTGCGGTTAGGGGCGGCGCGAACCGGGCGTGCGCGCGGCGCCCCGGGTACGCCCGTCGGCGGGGCCGGTACGCCCGTCGGTGGGCCGCGTACGGCCGCTCGTGGCGCGTGCCGGCGTCTTGGGCTCGGGTGTCCCCGGCGGTGGCTGGCCGGGCAAACGCAGGCTGCCGGTGCCGGACATCGGGCTGGCCTTGCGCGCATTGCCCACCGGGACGCGCGCGGCGCCATGTGCCGCCGGCCGGCTGGCCGCCGAACCGGTCACCTGCACGCCTTTTTCGATGGTGAAGCGGGCGCCGCTGTCCTTGCCCAGCACGGCCACCAGATACGGCATCACTTCGCGCAGGATCGGCTCCAGGGTGTACGGCGGGTTGAGAATGAACATGCCGCTGCTGTGCAGGCCGAAGCCGTCGGGTCCGGGCGTGGAAATGGTCAGGGTGACGTTCAACCATTCCTTGGCCGCGAGGCGCTTGAGCTTGTCGGCGAACTGGCGCGATTCCATGCGCTGCAGCACCGGATACCAGATCGCGTAGATACCGGTCGGAAAGCGCGTCAGCGCATCTTCCAGGGTATCGCGCACCTTGCGGTAATCCTGCTTGTCTTCGTAAGGCGGATCGATCAGCACCAGACCACGGCGCGACGGCGTCGGCAACAGCTTTTTGAGGTTGAGAAAGCCGTCGGCACGCTCGATCAGCACGCGGCGCCCGCGCGCCGAGGGGCGCTCGCCCTGCGCGGCGGCATGCGCCTCGACCTTGCGGAAATTATCGGCCAGAATTTTGCTGTCGGCCGGATGCAGTTCGAACAGGCGCAGGCGGTCGTGTTCGCGCAACACCTTGTCGGCGCAGTACGGCGAACCGGGGTAGTAGCGCATCTTGCCGCTTGGATTGAGTCCGCGGATCAGGTTAAGGTACTCGGCCAAGGCGGGCGGCAGATCCTTGCGCTCCCACAGCGGGCCGATACCGGTTTCGTACTCGGCGTTTTTGGCGGCGTAGCCACCGTCGAGCGCGTACACGCCGGCACCGGAATGGGTGTCGATATAGGTATAGGCCGTGTCTTTCTGGTTCAGATACTGCAGCAGCTGGATCTGGACGAAGTGCTTGAGGACGTCGGCGTGATTACCCGCGTGAAAGGCGTGGCGGTAGCTCAACATAGGGAATTTCCAAGGATGCGTTCAATCCGCCATTATCCGCTATTCCTCGCCACGGACGAAAAAAAGCCGCGGCATCGCTGCCGCGGCTTTGCAGTCGGCCGCCTGGATAAGGCGGGTGGAACTTAAGCGACTTTCTTCTGATCGAAGAATTGCTCGTCTTCCGTCGAACCATGCAAGGCTGTGGTCGAGCTCTGGTTCTGCTGAATGGTTTGCGTCACAGCGTCGAAGTAGCCGGTGCCGACTTCGCGCTGGTGTTTCACTGCCGTAAAGCCCTTGTCGGCGGCGGCGAATTCGGCTTCCTGCAGCTCCACGAAGGCCGACATCTGGCGGCGCGCATACCCGTGCGCCAGATTGAACATGCCGTAGTTCAGCGCGTGGAAGCCAGCCAGGGTGATGAACTGGAACTTGTAGCCCATCGCGCCCAGTTCTTTCTGGAACTTGGCGATGGTGGCGTCGTCCAGGTTCTTTTTCCAGTTAAACGATGGCGAGCAGTTATAGGCCAGCATCTTGCCCGGGAATTTGGCGTGCACGGCATCGGCGAACTGCTTGGCGAAGGCCAGGTCCGGCTTGCCGGTTTCGCACCAGACCAGGTCGGCGAACGGCGCATAGGCCAGCGCGCGCGAAATCGCCTGATCGATGCCCGGGCGGACTTTATAGAAGCCTTCCACGGTGCGCTCGCCGGTGCAGAATTGTTTGTCGTTGTCGTCCACGTCGGACGTCAGCAGGTCGGCCGCTTCGGCATCGGTACGGGCGATCACCAGGGTCGAGGTGCCCATGACGTCGGCCGCCAGGCGTGCGGCGGTCAGCTTTTCGACCGCTTCGCGGGTCGGCACCAGCACCTTGCCGCCCATGTGGCCGCACTTCTTGACCGAAGCGAGTTGATCTTCGAAGTGCACGCCGGCCGCGCCCGCATCGATCATCGATTTCATCAGTTCATAGGCATTGAGCACGCCGCCGAAACCGGCTTCCGCATCGGCCACGATGGGGGCGAAGTAATCGATGTCATCCTTGCCTTCGGACCATTGAATCTGGTCGGCGCGCTGGAAAGTGTTGTTGATGCGCCTGACCACCAGCGGCACCGAGTTGGCCGGATACAGCGACTGGTCGGGATACATTTCGCCGGCCACGTTGGCGTCGCCCGCCACTTGCCAGCCCGACAGGTAAATCGCCTTCAGGCCGGCCTTGACCTGCTGCATCGCCTGGTTGCCGGTCATCGCGCCGAGGGCGTTGACGAAAGGCTCGTTATTGACCAGGTCCCACAGCTTTTCCGCGCCGCGCTTGGCCAGCGTGTGCTCGATCGGCAGCGAACCGCGCAGACGTACGACGTCGGCAGCGGTGTAATTGCGCACGACACCCTTCCAGCGTGGGTTGCTGTCCCAGTCCGCTTGCAGGGCGGCGATTTGCTGTTCACGAGTTGCCATGGTGGTTCTCCTAGATAAAAATGCTGAGTTAAGAAACGAAGTCCGTTGAACAAATAATAGGCCCCTTTGTGCACAGCAGCAAGGGTCTTATATAAGACAGATAAGTAAAAAATGTATTATTAAAATCAATGATTTAAGTTTTTAATTTCATGATCCAAAACGATATTTCTTAAAATGGAAGAGAGCGCTGGCCAGGCCGTCGACATCGTTTCGCATCATGAAATGCACGATTCGCCTAATGAAAAATGCCTCCGATTTGAGCAGGTCGATGGTGCCGGTTTGGATTCGATGATAGAAGGGGAAGAATCAGTGCGCGTTGCTTGTCATCAATGAACCACAGGGGATCTCGAAAAAAACCGTAGCGAGCGGCGCAGTTTCGTTCGAGAAGCGCAGCCGTACGAAGGTAGGGTGAGCATCGCAGGGCGAAAATTGGGCCGCGCAGTAGATTTTTTCGAGGCTCCCAACGGATCAGGCGAGCTTTTGCTGGCACACCAGGATGCCGTCGGCATCGGCATAGAGCCAGTCGCCGGGCTGCACGGCCACGCCGGCGATCATGACGCGGACATTGCGTTCGCCAACGTTCTTCTTGTTACTCTTTTTGGGATGGGCGGCCAGCGCCCGCACCCCGATCTCGCAGGCGTTGATTTCATCGCTGTCGCGCACGCAGCCGTCGACCACGATGCCGGCCCAGCCGTTGTCCTGGGCCACCAGGGCCAATTGGCCACCCACCAGTGCGCAGCGCAGGCTGGCGCCGCCGTCGATCACCAGCACATTGCCGTTGCCGGGCGCTTCCAGCGTCGAGCGCACCAGCGAGTTGTCTTCGAACACTTTCAAGGTGGTGACCCGGCCGCAGAAGCGGCCGCGCCGGCCGAAATGGCGAAATAACGGCGGCAGCACGGCAAGACGGCCATCTTCCAGCAATTGCGGATGATCGTCGCACAGGTCGGTGGTGGCAAAATCAGGGGCGTGCATCATAGAAGGATCATGGTTGAATTGGCATTGCTGCCAATCTATCACGCCTTTTGAAGCTGGGGAGCGCGGCTCCGCCCGCCTACCCCGACCGCCGTGGCGATCGCCAGCAACTGGAACAGCGCGACCACCACGAACACCCATGACGTGTGCTGGTGGTCGAGCAGCGCGCCGAACAGCAGCGGGCCCACCGCCAGGCCGCTGTCCAGGCCCGAATACACCACCCCGAACACCCGCCCGGTGGCGTTTTTCGGGGCGGCGGCGCGGATCAGCAGATCGCGTGAAGGGCCGGCCACGCCCGCCGCCAGACCGATGGCGCCCATCAGCACCACCGCCATCCAGCCCGGCACCACGGCCGCCGCCAGCAGCAGCGCCATCAGCGCCGCGGCGGTGAACGCGGTGGCGATGGTGCGGTCGGGCTGGCGTCCTTGCGCGGCCAGAAAGCCGCCGGCCACCATCCCGCCCGCCGAGGCCAGCATATAGGAGGTGTAGGCGGTCGTGGCAGTGGCCAGCGACATGCCGTACAGCGCGCTCAGCGTGGTCAGCGAAAAACTCTGGATGCCGCCCAGCGCCACCGCGGTCAGAAAGAAAAAGCCAAAGCTCATCCACACCGCCGGCAGCTTCATGAAGTCAAGCGCCCCGCCCTGCGCTGCGGCATGACGCTGCGGCACCGGGTCGGTATGCAGCACCTCGCGCTGCAGCACCAGCACGGCCAGGGTCGCGAACGCGACCGCCGCGCCGGCCAGCAAGGCGCTGCGCCAGCCCGCCACGGCGGCGATACCGCCCAGCAGCACCGGTGCCGCCGCCCAGCCCAGGTTGCCCGTCACGCCGTGCACGGAAAACGCATGGGCCAGGCGCGCCTTGCTGACGCGCTGGTTGAGCAAGGTGTAGTCGGCCGGGTGAAACACCGCGTTGCCCAATCCGGCCAGCATGGCGCCGGCGACCAGCATGGCGTAGTGCTGGGCGGCCGACAGCACCAGGGCCGCCGTGCCCAGCAGCGCCAGCCCGGCGAACAGCACGCTGCGCGCGCCGGCCCGGTCGACCACGAAGCCGGCCAGCGCCTGGCCGATCCCGGACACGACGAAAAACACGGTCATCAACAGGCCCAGTTCGGCATACGACAAGCCGAACGCCGGCTTCAGGAAAGGAAACAGCGCCGCCAGAATCAGGTGAAAGAAGTGCGATACGCCGTGCGCCAGACCGACCAGTCCGATCACGCGCGCATCCTGCCTCAAGCTTGCCGTTTGCATGGCTCATCCTTTGTTGTTGTGGGTTGAAAAGCAAGTGTAAGCAAAAACAGATCGACAGTTTCGCGACAGAAGGACATACTTTATCGAAAAACCGCCAAGCTGATTGCCGCCATGCCACTCACCGTCATCACCCACACCGGACCGCATCCCGTCGATATCGCCCCGACCGTGGCGCGTCCGGTACGCGCCAGCGCACGCGATTTGGGCGCCGCCAGCCTGCTGCCGGTCCACCGGCACGGCTGGGGACAGGTCACCTACGCCTCCAGCGGCGTGCTGCAGGTCAAGGCGCACGGCAGCACCTGGATCGTGCCGCCCCAGCGCGCCATCTGGATCGCCCCGGGGATCGACCATGAAATCGTGGTGCTGGAAGACGCCCGCCTGCGCGGCCTGTACGTGCACGCGCAGCGCTCGCCGTTTCCCGGCGCCGACTGCCGCACCCTGGAAGTATCGACCTTGCTGCGCGAACTGATCGCCGCGCTCGGGCAAGCCGTTCCCGGTCCGCGCGAAAGCCTGCTGGCCGAACTGATCCTGGACGAGGTGGCCGGCGCCGCCACCCGGCCGATCCGCGTGCCGCTACCCGCCGACAAACGGCTGGCGGCACTGTGCGACGCCGTGCTGGCCGCGCCCGGCTCAAGCCTGACCCTGCGCGACTGGGCGGCCCGGGTCGGCGCCTCCGAACGCACCCTGGCGCGGCTGTTCGAGCGCGAACTGGGCCTGACCTTCGGCCAGTGGCGCCAGCAGGCCCGGCTGGCCCATGCCGCCCCGCTGATCGCGCGCGGCATGCCGCTGTCCCAGGTGGCCGATGCGCTCGGCTACGCCAGCCAGTCGGCGTTTTCGGCCATGTTCCGCAAGACCTTCGGCAGCTCACCCTCGGCGTTCTTCACCCGATAACAGTTGTTGTTTTTGAATATACAAAATATACTCGCGTCGCACGCGGCGGCCTGTTCTGGCTGCTTTTCGAACCTGCCTCCGACATGACCCAACAATTACACCAGCAAGCCAACGCCCTCCTCTATCAGGCGCTCGAACAGCCCGCGTCCGAACGCCGCGCTTTCCTGGCCCAGGCCTGTGGCGGGCGCAATGATCTGCTCGCGCTCGTCAATACGATGCTGTCGCATATCGACCAGCTCGACGCCTTCCTGGAGCAGCCGCTGGCCATGCCCAACGCGCCGGCCGAAGCGCAAGCCGGGCCGCAGCCGGAAGCGGGCGACCTGGTGGGCGGCTGGCGCGTGGTGCGCGAGCTCGAACGCGGCAAGCTGGGCGCGATCCTGCTGGTCGAACGCGGCGCCGGCGACAGAGGCCAGATCGCCGCGCTCAAGATCGTCGACGACGACGCCCTCACCCTTGAAGAACTGGCGCTGTTCCATCACCAGCGCCAGCTGCTTGCCTCGCTCACCCATCCGCACGTGGCGCGCCTGATCGATAGCGGCAGCCTGCCCGACGGCCGGCCGTTTTTCGTGCTCGAGTACAGCGACGGCATTCCGCTCGACGAGTTCTGCAACGAAGCCAGGCTGCGCCCGCGCGAACGCGTGCGCCTGTTCATCCAGGTATGCCAGGCGGTGCACCATGCGCACCAGCGCCTGGTGGTGCACCGCCATCTGCACCCGTCCAACATCCTGGTCGACCAGCGCGGCGCGCTCAAGGTCGCCGACTTCGGCATCGCCAGCCTGTTCGATCCCGATCACAGCGGGGACGCGGCCATCAGCGCCGATATCCGTGGCCTCGGCATGGTCCTGCGCGATGTCGTGCCGACCCTGGATGGCGACCTGGAAGCCATCGCCGACCGCGCCTGCGACTTCGATCCCGGCCAGCGCTACGCCTCCGCCGACGAACTGGCGCGCGACCTGCAGCACTTTCTCGATCATCGTCCGACCATGGCGCGTCCCGGTTCGGCGATCGGGCGCGGCGCGAAGTGGATGCGCCGCCACCGGCTGGCCAGCGCGGCGGCCTTGATTGCGCTCGTTCCGGTGCTGGGCTGCGCCGCCATCGGCGCGTACGCGGTCGGCACCGACCGCCAGCTGCAGCAGCGCATCGGGACCCAGTTCGACAGGCTGCGCGCAACGCGCGCCAAGCTTGCCGCGCCCGCTGTGGCGCAACCCGCGACAGTGGCCGAGGAGACTGCCGCCGATATCTTCCAGCGCGGCGGGAAGCAGCGCATGGTGGGCGATCAGGCGGCAGCCGTGGTTAGTGCCGACAAGCTGCTGGCGCTGACCGCCAAGGGACCGATTGGCCCGCATTCCGACGCGCTGCACTTCAAGGCGCAGGTGCTGATGGAGCAGGGGCAAGTTGATCAGGCACTGGAGCTGCTGCGCCAGGCCCTGGCGATGCGCGAGCGGCTGGGGCATGCCAGCGCCATTGCGGAAACGCACCGGACCATGGCGCAAGCCTTGTCGCAACGCGGCGACCATGCGGACGCGGATGCCGAATTCACGCTGGCGCGGGCGGGCTACGCAGCGCTTCCGAAGGCTGAGTATCGCGAGGTGATTGCCGACATCGACCTGGCGCGGGCATACAACCAGTTACTGCGCAAGCACGGCAAGAGCGCAGGCCAGACCGTACGCGCGCTGCTGGCCTCGCTGGGCGAGAAGGATAGCGATGCGCTCAAGGCGCGGGCGACGCTGCTGGAAGCGCTGATTCAGCCGGGTGGAACGGCGGCAATGGCGTATGCCGCCGCCCGGAAGGCCCTGCCGGCGATCGTCAAGGAGACCCCGGAGCTGGCGGCGCGGCGCGACGCTGCGCTGGCCTGGCGCCACACCGGTGAAATCGGATTACGTGCGGGGCAGAAGGTGTCGGCTTGCGGGTATCTGGATTTGGCCGAGAAGCGCTACGCGGAGCTCGATGCCGCGCAGCGCTTGAATGCGCTCGACAAGAAGGCGCGCGAGGAGCTGAAGGCGCTGCGCGCCGATTGTCGATAACGACAGATCAGGCCTTCTCCAGTTCCACCGGCGCGGCCGACTCGTCGAACACCAGATTGCCACGCTGGACCCGCACCGGAATCCGGTCCTTCGGCCCGAACCTGCCCGACAGGATCAGCTTGGACAGCGGATTTTCGATCTGCTGCTGGATCGCGCGCTTGAGCGGCCGCGCGCCATACACCGGATCGTAGCC
>CBFGOU010000040.1:0-15141 GCA_965650445.1 uncultured Oxalobacteraceae bacterium
CCGCCATCCGTGAGCGTGCGACCGTTCGTCCGGTCCAATGCGATCTGCACCTCGCGCTCCACGGATTCCGCCCGGGCCAGCACGCCGCCCTGGTCGCGCACGTCGTCGCGCGCGGCGAAGTACTGCTCACGCACCGTGGCCTCGGTCTCGGCGCGCGTTACGCGCCCCTCGCACGCCAGGTACTGGTCTCGCGCCGCCTCGAGCGAGACCCTCGCCTGCTGCAACTTCTTGCGCGCGGCCTCGACGTCGGCCTGTGCACGCTGCAGCGCGTCGACCAGCTGGAGGCCCGTCAGCTCGTCGTGAGCGGTATCCTCGAACTCGACATAGCCGTACTTGGCCTGCAAGACCCACATCTCCGGCGCCGGCAAGTGCTTGACCGCCTGCGTGATCATCACGCACTGCGCGCGCACTTCGGCGCTGGACAGGCCGCCGAAGTTGACCGAGTCGGACGACTCGCCTCGCAGTTGCTCCAGCCACCCGCGCTGGTTGCCATCCAGCCGGATCGACTCCAGCACCCGGATCAGCGCCTTGCGCAACGGCGCGTCCTGCATCGCAGGCTGGCTCATCACCACGAACGCCACGTGCACGGCCTGGCCGGCGCTCCCAAAAATCGCATCCATTTCCATCATCGTTCCCATCGCTTCGTCCTTTCAGTCCTTGGCGCTCTGCGGCGCCGATCTCTCACGTCCCTACTTCCGGTCCTTCTGCTCGACCACATACGGCAGCCCTCGCTCATCCCACTGCACCCGGTGCCGTGGCGGACTGGGCGTCCCGAACGTGTGACCGTTCTCTTCCGCGTAGAACACCGGCTCCCCTTTCCTCGCCCTGAGCAGGACGTCGTCGATGTTCTCCCTGCCGAATACCGCCCGGTATTCATCGATCAGCGCCGCCGTCACCGGCATCACATCCCGCAAACTTCCCTTCGTCATCGCCCTTTCCTCCTCAATCCGTCTAACCTCAAAATGGTTGGTCCAAGAGGTTGGACGGCTGAGACCCGCATGGATGCTGGGTTTGTCTAACCTCCTAACCTGTCTAACCTGTTTTTTTGTTTTGTCAGCGGCGGAAACCTGCCTTCCCACTCGTCGCACGCGTATACGCGTACGCGGGTGTACATGCGGGCGCGGCCCGGTTGGCGAGGTTGGACGGTTGGACGAAGCCAGTATCCATGCGGGTTTCAGCCGTCCAACCTCAAAACTGCAAGGTTGGACGGATAGCCGGCCTGTGTTGGACGAGCCGGCATGCCTGATCGACGCCATCACCTTTTCCGCCTGCGCAAAATGCGCCCACGATCCCTGGTGAGACGCCGGCACGGCGCCGGCTCGTTGATCAAAACGGGAGCGGCTCATCGTCCCCTCCGGCCTTGGATGTCCCTTGCTCCGCTTCCGCCACGGGGCGTTCGTAGTACCACTCGCGCGCGCCACCGGACTCGCGATGCTTCGTCCAGCCGAACTTGCGCATGATCGCGCCCACGCGCATCGTTTCGGCTCTCGCAGGCCCGATCTTCGACAGCTCGAAGTGCAGCGCCCTGGTGAGCAGCTCGCGCGCCGTGACGCGTTTGAGCGGCCCGGCCGACATCGGCTTGCCTTCCGAATCGACGCCCTCGCAGTACTCCCAAATCCGGCCGCGCCATGGGTCCGGAATCTCGCGATCGTCCTGCATCGGGCCGATGAGGCGCTGTTGCTGGTCATACGTCGGCCACCACTGCACGCCGGCACGCATCAACGCTATGGCCTCGCCAAACAGCTGGTCCCGGTCCGCCTTCAGCGCCTCGATGTCGATGCCGCCCGTCTGGACCGGCCAGAAGCGCCGGTTGCCAGTGCCGTCCTTGAAGTACGCGTCCTCGTTCGTCGTCGCGGCGAAGGCGCAGCGGCGCGGCACGTTCTTCATGCGGCGGCCGTACGGCTCGCGGAAGCGGTCAACGGTGCTGGACATGAACGCTTTGATCGCAGTGACCTCCGACCTGTTGAACTGCTCCAGCTCGGCGACTTCGTACAGCAGCACGCCCTGGATCGACAGGTAGCCGTCCTTGTCGCCCATCCGAAACGGCGTGTCGGCGAACCAGTCGCCGCCGAGCACCTTCAAGGCGGTCGACTTACCTTGGCCCTGCCCGCCCTCGAATACCGGCGCGTGGTCGTTCTTGACGCCCGGCTTATAGCCGCGCATAACGATGCCGATGAAGAACATCGTCGACACCAGGCGCAGGTATTCGGAGTCGGCCGCGCCCCAATAACGCGACAGCGCCGTGGCGACACGCTGCTGGCCGTCCCAGCCTTCCGCACAGCGGTTGAAGTAGTCGATGACCGGATCGAACTGGTGACGACGTGCCGCTTGCGCGACACCGCGCTCGATATCGCCCACCGAGGCCAGGACGAGGCCGTAGTTCTGAGCCAGGTACATGCCCAGTTCGAAGTCGTCCGATTCCGTCCACTCGCCCGGCGTGCTCGTCCAGGGCGCCTTGCGCAACTTGACTTGCAGGCCGCTGAACAGGTCCAGTCCGACCAGGCCGCGCAGCTTGTCGTCCTTCTCGAGCACGATATACACGTTCTCGCGGCATCCCTTGATCCCGCCATTGGCCGTCGGAATCAGCTTGGCCCGCAGGGCGTCGCGCGATCCGCCGCCCGCGCCAGCCGGCAAAGGGGTGGAAGTGGCGTCCGCCGGCCCGGCTGACTGTTCGTCGAACCATGCCGGCACGTCGTCGCCGGCCGCGGCGTCATCCTGGTCAGCCGGCGCCGCGCTGGCCCGCGCCGGCGCGCTCGCTTCCGCCGGCCGCAACCTGGTCGCCCACTGGACGACCTCTTCCTCCGTGGCGCCGCCGGCAATCAGGTCCGCCACATCCCAGCCATCGGGCATTTCCCCGGGCGGCGGGATGTCGACGAACAGCACGTTGCAGCCCTGTGCACGCAGGATCTCCGCGATCTTGAGCATCGCGCTCATGCCCGGCTGCTCAGCCTCCGGCATGATCTGGCCGGCGTGCTCGTGGCCTTCCTTGTAGACCTTCGCATCGGCGTCCGCCCACAGGATGACGTCGCGGTCACGGACGGCCGACCAGTCGGATTTCTTCACGGCTTTGCCGCCACCTGACCAGGACAGGATTTCAAAGATCCCGTTCATGGACGGCAGCGCCGCCGCGGCATCGACGCATTTCTCGCCTTCGACCACCAGGACGGGCACGTCCGGGCGATGCGGGCCGCGCAGGTACAGCGGCCGCGGCTCGGGGAACGCCATCCAGTGCCATTCGCGCCGGCCAGTATCGGACTTGGCGAACACGCAGGGCAGTACTTCCTTGCCCACGCCGTCAGAGCGGCGAAAGCGGTAAATCACGCCAAGCAGCTGGCCGTCCGTGTCGCGATACTCCCAGTGCGCCTCAGGCTTGCCTCGCACGATGTGCGCCTTCGGGTACGGCCCCGCGTCCTCGGGCACCGGCATGATTGGCGTCCAGGTCGCTTTTTTCTTTCCCTCGGCCGGGGCTCCTACCCCTTTGTCCGCTGGCGCAGGCGCGGGATCAGGTCGTGCTGGCGCAGGCTTGGCGATCGGCTTGATGCCGTTGCCGCGCTGGCCGGCGCCGGGCGTGATCGTGATGCCGAGGCGATCGGCGAGCGCCTTGCAGGCCTGGCCGGGCTTGAGGTCGTGGACGTATGCATAGAGCGAGATCAAGTCGCCGCCTGCGGCGTCGTCGGAAAAGTCAGACCAAACCCCCGCCTTGGCGCCAGTGAGGCGCACGCGCAGCGACTGTCCGGCTTCGCCGGCCCTCGATCCGATGCAGAACTCGTGCCCTTCCTGGACGCCTTGTGGGAACCACTCTTGCAGGAGAATCAGAATAGAGTCGAGCGCTGCGCGCCCGACTGACGAAAAATCCTCAAGCGTCACGCTACGGCCTTCTTTCCATGGGCAATGACGTGCTCACCGATGCGCGATGGGATGGTGCGGTAGTCGGCCGCGCCAGGCCGCAACGCAAGTGCTGGTGGACGATGAAGTACGCGAAGCGGCTGGAACGGCGCCGCGTAAGGACCAGGCGGAACCGATGCGGCGGCCTCGGCGGACGGCGTCAGGAACGTCACGCCGCGGCTCGTGAGCGTCACGAGGTCATCCCGGCGCAGTACGAGCCGCTGGCGTTCGAGCGGGCCGACGATAAGCCTCTGGAACCGGCCAGGCGTGTCCGACCAGACCAGCTGGGTCATCAAATCGGCCGGACTGGCCTGGCCGCCAACGTTTTGCAGATGCTGCAGGGCGGTGTACGCGCCGCTTCCCTTGGTAGGGCCTTTGATCGAAGCGATCATGCGACCCCCCGGTGCGCTTGCGGCGTGTAAATCCGGAACACCAAAGCAACCAGTTCGGCCAGTACCTTGTGCATGCGTGCGGCGTCTGCCTCGAGCAAGGTCCTCTCATCCTGGTCAATCTCTTCGTCGGCCGTGGCCTCCGTAAAGTGTCGCGAGAACGTGCCGAGTTCGGCATAGAGATCGTTGAACTTCCTCATCAAGACCTCGTTTTCACACGACAAGTCTTCCGGCAGCTTGACGAACACGCCGCCCGAAGCGGTAGCGATCGCCTCGGCATACAGCGTGGTGCCCGACAGTTCCTGCAGGGCCAGGCAATGGTCCTCGCTTAGCACCTGCCCTTTCGTTTCATAGGCCCGGTTACGCAGCGCAGGGACCGTCATGCCCAGGTACGCCGCCGCGACCTCCCAGGTTCCGCGAACCTTGCCGATCATCTTGAGTTTTGCGTCGCGCAATTCCATACATCCCCCTGGATTATTTTGGTTTTGCAAACATTTACTTGAAAGTAAAGTTGCGTCCTTGAAACTTAATATCTGGAAATCGACTGATGACTCTTGTTGACGCAGTTCGCGGACGGCATCTGGTGCAGTGGCACGACCGAGGATTCGTACGCACAATCGAGCCGTATTTGTTCGTGATGCTGCAGGGCCTGCGCTTGGCGCTGATCGCGCGCCAGGTTGCGGGCGGACCCGCCGACGACGCGCACCCGTGCTGGAAGGTGATTGATGCAGGTGAAGGGTTGAACGTCGACTCGGAAAGAACCTTCTGCGGATGTGAAAAAGTTCCGGCGCATTTGCTGGGGCTGGTGCATATGGTCTACGCGTCGTCATTCGTCGGAAGCGAGCGGCCGCCAGTCGAGCGCAGGTAGGCCCAATCGACCCGGTTATTCAATTCTTCGCAACGTACCCTCCCCTGCACCAATTTTTCGATTTCTGGCGCGTACTCCGCTGGCACCCCGTTACGAAGCCATTGCTGAACTACCTGATAGCGGACATCTAAAGCATCCGCGAACGCGCGCAATGTAGGGTATTCCGCGATCGCCTTTTGCAGCCCGACACAAGGAGTGGTCTTTTTCATGCCGGCAATTGTACTAGAAAATCTAGCAGATACAAGAAATTTATGTATTGGCACAATAAATTCTTGTAGGCATAGTGCCGACATGAGTATTCACAGCCGCATTAAGGAACGTCGCCTTGCCCTCGGGCTGAAAAGTCACCAGGCGCTCGCTGACCTCGTCGGCGTGAGCTGGCAAACGGTTCAACTATGGGAAAAGGAAGGAGGAACTGCACCAAATCGCAATAGGATCGACAAGGTTGCCGCCGCATTACAAGTAACGACCAAGTGGCTCTTGCATGGGGACAGCGAGGACCATGAACGCCAACATCCCGACGAAGCGAGCAGCGTCACACGACCAGCCAATGAGCCGCTTCACACTCAATGGGTGACGTCACAAGAAAACTATCTTTTGACCTTATTCCGTACGACGGATGACGACGGCCGCGCGGCTATCGTTAGAACTGCGGAAGCCATGCCTCGTATCGCCAGCCCCGCTGTTGCTGGAAACAAGCTGTAGTTTGGCCACTTTTTTCGGTGGCTCCGCAGGGTGCGCTACTGCTGTCGCTTCCGCGATGGCCAGGCTTTCCATCCTACGACGTGCGTCCATTTGCTCATACGCTGCAATCCATCGGTTTAAGTTCTTCATCGATGCAAAATGCATATGGTCGCGCCGCAATGACGCCAAAATACTCACCAAGTGTCACAACTGCTTCCATTTTGGAAGCACGAACAACACAATGTGAACTCATCGCGCAAGAATCGCGCGATGAAGACACCTCCCGTCCCCAAACCCTCCCAGCAGAATTACGTACAGACAGCACTACGCTTACCACCAGATCTTCATCTTGAACTTCAGGACGCGGCCGAGAAAAATGGTCGAAGCATGAATGCAGAGATCGTTGCCCGCCTTCGAGCCATCCCCATCCTTGAGCACCTGGACAAACTTGCGCGCGATGTTGCCGAAATTAAAGCGTTAGATCGACAGATTCTTAGCATTGTCGGCGACCGATAACTCATCTCCTGACATTGTTGAACATGCCCGCTTCAGCGGGCTTTTTTACGTCTGAACATACTGAGTCGCAACATCATCTCGCATTGAAATACTAGTTTTTCTTGTTTTACTAGTTTTTCTAGCGTATATTCCGCGCTATCAACTTTTGATAGCGGGGTACGCATGAGAGCATTTCACGTAACGGTTCGGACGCCCAGCGGCGCATCGAGCCATTTCGCGATCGGCAGGACGGCATCCACTGTCCACGATTTCACGGCCGCCAGCCAAAGCGACGACGAAGCCTTTGGCATCACGGTGGTGGAGCTGTGAACGCTAAATCAACCCGCGCCGCGAACGCGCGCGCCCGCACCACGCCGCTCGGCACGGGCGAACTGCACCGGGCACTCGAGGACGCCCGTGACCAGGGCGAGCTCGCCCGCTTCTGCAGTGCACACGTATGCACAACGTTCGAAGTATCGGAAGACGGCAAGCGCCTTCATCTGCCCCGCGTGCTGCAACTCATGCGCGACCGCGGCTACCAGATCTCCGACCCTGCGCCGCCACAACACCAGCCGAAGAAGGGCTTCACGGCTTGGCTCGTCCACATCCGCACGCCTGGCGGCATCGAATTCGACATGGGGTTCTACACCCCGAACGAGCCCAAGCAGGGCTCGCGCAAAAACTCACCTACCCCTCACATGGAGCCCGCATGAGCACCAAGTCCATCAAGCTGCAGATCCCCCAGGCCGTCTACAACGACCTCGTGGTCGTGGCCGACAGCTGCACGCGCATCCACAAGGCGAACGGCGGCTTCACCAGCCACGGCGAGCTCGATGTCGCGGGCCTGCTGTTGATGCTCGCCCAGGACGCCGCGGCGACGAACAGCCGACCGGGCTCCTGGGAGGGCTCGAACATGCAGCAGGTGCTGGATGCGCACGGTTATCGGTAACAGATCCCCCAACTCCCACCACTTCCAGGAACAAAATATGAGCAATACCGCACTCGCAGTGGCCAACAACGATAAGCCGATCGTCGTCGACGAACTGGTCTTCGATCAGGGTGTGTACGGCCTGTATGAACGCGCGAAGATCCGCCCCTCGCCGGACAACAGGAAGCGATTCAACGAACCGGCGCTGCACGAACTGGCAGCAAGTATCAAGGCAATGGGCGTTGCGCAGGCTATCCTGATTCGCCCTGTGACCCCGACCCCGGAGGCCCCGGAGGAATACGAAATCGTCGCCGGCGAACGCCGGTGGCGCGCCTCCGGAATCGCTGGGCTGATGCACATCCCGGCGCTGTGCCGCCGCCTCAGCGATCTGGACGCCGCCAAGATCCGCATCCTCGAGAACCTCCAGCGCGAGGATCCGCACCCGATGGAAGAGGCCGAGGGCTACCAGCTGCTCATGCTGCAGCACGGCTTCACGGCGGACCAGCTGGTCGACGAGGTCAAAAAGAGCCGGGCCTACATCTATGGGCGTCTGAAGCTATGCGCGCTGACGCCGGAGGTACGCGAACAGTTCCTCGATAACACCATCTCAGCATCCACTGCACTTTTGATCGCCCGGATTCCAGTGCCGAAGCTGCAAGTTCAAGCGCTGAAGGAAATTACTGCAACTGACGTCTACCGGCCCGAGCCGATGTCGTACCGCCAAGCGCAGCAGCACCTGCAGAGCAAGTACATGCTCGATTTGAAAAAGGCGGTGTTCGAGATCAAAGATGCGAAGCTTTTGGCGGCGGCGGGCTCGTGCACAAAGTGCCCGAAACGTACCGGGAACCAACCTGAGCTTTTCGACGGCATTAGTGCAGACGTCTGCACTGACCCTGGATGCTTTGCCGAGAAAAAGGCCGCGCACTTTGCCGCCGAGATCGTCGCAGCGAACAAGAAGGGTATCCCCATACTGGAAGGCGAAGAGAATAATTCCGCTATGGCCGGGGCATTTGGACGCCACAACAGCAATCTCGTTTGTGGCGATGCTTCTATCGTCTACTTCCCGCGCAATTCGCCCAACACCCGCAATAACGGGACCGTCGTAAAGTGGCTGGGCACGCTCAACATGCCGCCAGTCGTTGCGTATGGCAAAAACACCGAGGGTGCGCTCGTTGCCCTTTACAACCGCGACGATATCCAGAAGGCGCTTGAAGCTTTGGGCGCCTGCGAGACCGTGGAGGCGCATGCCGCGCGTATGAAGGCGCAGCCCGCGCAACAATCTAATCAGGCTGCGCCGGCCGAACCATGGCCATTCCCGAACACGAGCGCCGCCCCCACGCCGAGATCCGGATCATCTGACTACGACCTGGCAGCACGCGAGACCACATTCCGTATTGAGCTGTACAAGCGGCTCCGCAAACATGGCGCCAACAGCGGCTTCACCCTGCAAGCATTGCGAGAGCTGACGAAACTGGCCGTTGTCGAAAACCCGCTCCCCAGCGACCTCCTCAATGAGATTTACGAATTTGACGACAGTTCGGACGAATCCGTGTGCGCTTACGTGGATCAAGCCAGCATGTCGGATATCCAATTGCTGCTGATCGATCTGCTGGTCGGCGAGCTGCTCTCGGTCGACCAGTGGCACTTCAAACACCGCGAGACCGAGAACGACAGCTTCAGGTTTGTCACCGCCATGGCGCGCTACGAAAGCATCGATCCGGATCAGGTCCGCGAGGAACTGTTCCCGACGCCGATCGACGTCACCAATATGCAGTACAACGATCTGGTCGACTTCATCAAAGCAAAGCCACACCGCATCAACGAGCTTAACGACGCCATCAATGCCAGCCCGCGCGGTGATCTGACCGGACAGCTCGAGCAAGCCGCGACGAGCCTTGGCTACGCCTGGCGCAATCACGGCTTTATGCTTTCGGCGGACGTGGCGACAACCAGCGATCAATCCGAGACCGCGGCGCTGGTCGTCGCTGCTGACCAGGTCGAAGAAGCCACAGCAACGCCTGCCGCTTCCGCCCCGGTCGAACAAATCCCGACCGAGACAGTCCCGGCAGCGGCCGAACCTGCCGCACCGCCGGCGCCGGCCACCGACACCCCGGTCGCAGCCCACCAAATCGAGAAAGCGCACACCAAAGTCGCGCCCACGAACGTGGGGTCCGCGTCCAAGAAGCTCCAACCGAAGCCGGCGCCGCAAAAGAAGACCGCGACCACATCCAGCAAGAAACCCACGGCGAAAACGCCGGCAAAGGCGAAGTTGTGAAGCTCACCGAACACGCAATTAGCGCGATCGTGCGCGCCTTGCTCAACGATCGCCGCGACCTTTCAGTTCAGTTGGCCTACTGGCAAGGGCACGGCTATGCGGGCCACGCCCGCGTCATCAACGCAGAACTGAGGGCGAATGCCGATGCGCTGACCGAGCTGGCGGCCATCGTCGCGCCCTGGCTGAAGCAACGCCCGGACTGGTCCAGCATCACCGCGAACGAACCACTCATGACCTGAGGATACCCATGAAACTGACCATCAAGAACATCCAGCAGCACTTTGCGAACCTGTATAACGCGCTGACCCGCAAGCCGCCCAAGATCAGCACGCCGGCGCAAGCGCGACCCGCACACTGCGGCAACATCCTGACGCTGCTTGCGCACCTGTGCGACATGGACGACGAGATGCAACGATACGTCTTGCGCTGGCTGGCCTACCCGTTGCGAAACCCGGGCGCGAAGATGTCGACAGCGCTCGTGTTCAACGGCGGCCAAGGCTCGGGTAAAAGCCTTTTCTTCAAGTACGTCGCCGCGGCGATGTACGATGAGAATGCGGCGATGATCCGGCCCAACGATCTGCACAGCAAATTCAATTACTGGGCCGTGGGCGCCAACCTGGTCGTGGTGGACGGCGACTACGCTCCGCGCCATCTGGAACGCATGAAGGCCTTCCACGCGGCCGAATCGTTCATGATCACTCTCAAGGGCCACGAGCCCCGCGAGGTCGTCAATCGCCTGAATTTCGTCTACCTGTCGGACCAGGAAGACTTCCTGCCGACAGACGCCGGCAGCCGCCGCTTCGTTGTCGTCGAAGTCCCGCCCGCACGTCCGCGCGGCTTCTATGCGGCGATCGCGTACGAGATCGCCAACGGAGGCGTGGAGGCCTTCCGCGACTACCTGATGCGCGGCCTCGATATGAGCGACTTCAACGAGAACACGCTGCCGCCGTCGACGCCGGCGCCGGCGCTGACGCCGCTCGATGACCGGAGAGTCGCATGACGGGGCCCGTCAATGCCGACCAGGTCGAACCGCTCGACCCGAACGCCTACAAACACCATGCCCAGCTGTTGAAGTCCGCCCATTGCTGCAGGCCGGTTGTGCACCAGGGCCGGCACCAGTTCATCAATGGGCTGACCATGTATCACGACGGAGGCCGGGTTGCGATGTTGGTGTACCTGGCCGGGAAGCCCGATGGGATCGACAGCAACGAAGTTCAGATCAAGACCACGAAGCACGATGTAACCGAGGAGAGCCGCAGTGAATAACGACCAACACAACCGACGCGACGATAACCGCCCGGCTGGACAGCTGATCTGGAGCGAACCGGCGCCGGCCGTTACCGGTCTGGTCGACGCCATGATCGACATCGAGTCGCTCGGCACGACGCCTGGCTCCGCGATCCTGAGCATCGGCGTGGTGATGTTCGGCCCTGCCGGGCTGGGCGAGACGTTCCATGCGCCGGTCCTGCTGCAGTCCTGCACTGCGGTCGGCCTGACGATCGATCCGAACACGATCGCATGGTGGATGCAGCAGAGCGACACGGCGCGCGCCGCAGCCTTCCGTGACGATGCAGAGGCGTTGGCGGTCGTGCTGTACCGGTTCTCGACCTGGTTCACCGAAGTCCACGCCGAGCGTCCATGGTGTCATGGCGCGACCTTCGACGTGCCCGTGCTCGAGGCGGCATACAAGGCATGCGGCATCGTACCGCCTTGGAAGTTCTGGAACGTGCGCGACACCCGCACACTGTACGAGCTAGCCGGCGTGAAGGTCGACCGCAACGAAGGCACCCACCACAACGCGCTCGATGACGCGCTGGCCCAGGCGGGGGCTGCGGCAAAGGCGATGCGTATCCTGACCGCTCGCGCCGCACCGACGGGCATCGACCTAAACTGGGTCAACGTCAAGGACCGGATGCCGAAACTGATCCCGATCGGTGATCCGCCGCACGAGTTCGTTGCGTGCAGCGCCCGTGTCCTGGTCTGCGGATGGGCTGACAAAGAATTTTATTGGTCCGTCGCCGACCTGCGTCGCGGCGGCCGAGGCATCGAAGACCGCGCCGTTCGCTGGAACACCGACGCTGATGTGTTCTGGAATCGCGACCACCTGATTACCCATTGGGCACCGCTGTCCAAACCGGGCGAAGCTAGCGTGACCAATGGCGCCGTGATTGTGCACAAGCACGCTGCTGTGGGCTGGACCGAAACGCCGCGACCAGCCGCAGCGAACGCGGATGATTTCCTAGCGGCGCTACGTACACTCGGCGTCACGTACGATGACGAAATCCCGTACAACGCCGGCTGGTTTGCCGCCGGATCCTGCATGGCGCGCGCCACCGCAGCGGAGGCGGCGCAGGTTGCGCTGGAAATGATCGAGGAACGCTACGACACTCTGCAGCGGGATTACGACACCGTAAAGTGCCGTGTGGATCGCGCCTATAACGACGGCTTGGCCGAGGGAACGCCTGCTGCGGCGCATGCCTTCACGAACGACGGCCGCGAGCCGGATTGGGCCGGATACGCCGCGGCCGAGGCGGCGCATGCCGATGACAAGTTCGCTGCCGAATTTCTATCGAGGCGCCTCGCCCGCGTTGCACGAGCGGCCGACGTCAGCATGCCCGAAGGTTCGCACGAGTTCATCGCCGGCGTGGCCGGGACAATCCTCGGGGATATCGCACGCAAGCTGGAATCGGCGCCGCCGGCCGCTCCGGGGAAAGCTGACGCTGCCAATACGAGCGCGGTGGCTACGCTTTTGCAGGCCGCCGGGGCCATGCGGATGGTCCGCTGCCACGACGGGAGCGGAAAGCCTTTCGCAGCATACGACAAGGACATTGCTGACCGCATTGTTGCCGATTTGCGCGCCGAAATGCACGCCTTGACCGATGCCACCAGCGCGGCCGACACGAAGAATGCGGTGCAGTCGCAAGCCGCGCGCGACGTCCTCGCCGAGCGCCGACGGCAGATCGAGGCGGAAGGCTATTACCGCGAGCACGATGACGAGCACGTGAACGAGGAGATCGCTGCCTTTGCTGCCTATTACGCAATGCCGCCGGGCGTGCGTGAATGGCCAGCAGCCGAGACAGGCTATGCCGATACCTTCGGTGAAGCCATCGTGCCGAACGGCTGGACACCGTCGCCGCCGGGTGATCGCCGACGCGAATTGGTGAAGGCCGGCGCGCTGGTGCTCGCTGAAATCGAGCGCCTAGACCGCGCCGCCATATCACATGCTGCTAGCAATGGAGAGAAGGCATGAAGGTCGCTGAACTGAAAGGCGCACTGCTGGACTATTGGGTGGCGCGTGCACTTGGGTACGAGTCGGACATCAACAAAATCAAGTCGGGCGATGGCTGGTGCGCTATCGAGATGCGACGCCAAGCCAACCTGGCCCGACCGGATTTTGCGGATGACCCAATTGACACTGTTTGCGCAATAGCGATGGTCCCCAATGCAATTCGTGAGTTCCCAGCATGCCTCCTCGGCTACAAGGTTGGCTGCGGCAAGGTTCCCTACAGGTCTAGCTGGTTTTACCCCTCGACTCTCTGGGACCACGGCGGTCCGATCATCGAGCGCGAGCACATCCACCTGTCGCCTCCGACCGCCCGGGTCCATCGCAATGGCGGCCTGAATTCGGGCTGGGGCGAGGCCGGTGTCTGGACGGCCACGACGTGGCACAAGGGGGCAAATGGGCGGCGCGCGCTGGCATGGGATACCGACAGCGCACTGGTAGCCGCAATGCGCTGTTACGTGGCCAGCAAATTTGGTGACGAGGTTGACGATACAGCGTCAGCCCAGGAGGCCGCAGACCAACAGGCCGGTCATCGCGGTACTGAAAAGAACTAGGAAATATCATGAAGGTTCAACCGCTTCTACTTGATCTCCCGACCGTTGCGGCAGTCGTTTCGCTCTCTACGGCGACAGTACAGAAGCTCGTCCGGGAGAACGAGTTCCCTAAGCCTCGCGTCCTCTCGGGCCGCCGCGTTGGCTGGCTGATGCGGGAAGTCGAGGAATGGACCGAATCGCGCCCAGTGTCGGATATGCTCCCGCCCGTCAACGCCGGCATCAGGAAAGCGACTCCAGAACCTGACTCCACTTCGTGAGCCAGACAACCCTCTCGGCGTCGTAGGCGTGCTGGTTGTAGACGCCCTCGACGCCGGACAACATGTGCCCCAGCATCACCTCGCCCGCATCCTTTGGGCACCCCAGTGCCGCCAGCTGCGTCCTGACCGTGCGACGCAGATCGTGCGGCGACCACCGCGTGACAGGCAAGCGCGGACGCTCCACCTCGGGATTGGTCATCGAATACGGCATGTGGTAGTACACCGAGGTCTGCACGACCTTCTGCTGCACGTGTCCCTCACTCTTCTTCACCGGCTTGAACAGATAGCCGGATTTCTCGACCGCCAGGCGGCGCTCGACGACCTGACGCGCCCGGCCAAACAGGGGCACGCGGAAATCGGTCGCCTGGTCGAAGCGCGCGTTCTTTGTCTTGGACTTCGGACAAGTCCACCACAGCACGCCGTCCTCTAACGCTAATTCATGGGCTTCCATCTGGACGATTTCGGCACCCCGGGCGCCGGTCCACAAGTAGAGGGTCAGGACGTCGCTTACGTTGCGCGAAAAGTTTGGCAGAAACGGAATCAGGAGGCGCAGTTCATCCTGTGACAGGAACCGTTTGGCGGTGCCGATGGTCACGCCCGAAATCCGCTTCCCCTTGCTCTTGAGTCGGCCGCGCATGATCTGGCGCCACCAATTTGGCGTGTCTTCCGGCAGGCGGCCGGCGTCAAGCGCGTAGTCCCAGGCTCCAGCCAGCTCAGCACGCAGCTTGCCGCACTGGACCGGAGTGTCGACGTAGAGTTCGAGCAGATCGAAAGCCTCCGCCCGGGTCAGGTCGCCGGCCGGCAGCTCGGCGATCGGCTCCGCGCCCTTCATCAGGGTGCGCCTGGCTTCCGCGGCGCCCTTGGCCTTTCTTACCCGCGCAATGTGTTCGCAGTAGTCCTCGATGACATGCCGCACCAGGTAGCCTTCCCGTTTCTTCCGCAACCGTTCCGCTTCGGCGGCCGCGCGCTGGGCCTCACGCGCTTGCTGCCGTTCAGCCGCCAGCTCGCGGCCGGCCCGGTTCTGGGTCTTGACCTGCTCCCATTCAGTGACCGCCTTGTGGTATGACATCGCTGGCCATTGCCCAAGTTTGGCCTGCTTCATCTTGCCATCGCTGGGTGATTTATAGCGGTATATCCACGTGCGGCACTTGGCCCGCGCCTCGAGGCGCAGGCCGGGATGGTCTGCAAACGTGATATGCTCCCCCGCCTGTAGGAGCTTCGCGGCTCTGGGATCAAAGGACATCTTGGCGTAGCATTTTCAAAATTTCGAGAATCGTCGGCGTAGCATTGTACGCGATGACCGAAAATACTACGCCAAAATGTTGAGTGTCGCTATATGTGGATATGCGCAGATAGCAAAGCAATGAAATGTGGGATGGCGGGAATGCATAGCGAAATCAAGGACTTGACTAAGAATTTTGCGGAAAATCAACCTGTTAGGAAAGGGGTTGAAACTCGCCACACCCCCATGATGCAGCAGTACCTGAGCATCAAGGCCGACTACCCCACGATGCTCGTCTTCT
>CBFGOU010000041.1:0-14965 GCA_965650445.1 uncultured Oxalobacteraceae bacterium
CAGGAATTTGTGAATATTAATAAACAGCGAAGAATGGATGTTCGGCTGCCAGGTCAGGAACCAGTCGGTGGAAAAAGGCAGCATCCCCTTTGGCGGCGACATGCCCTTGAGTTCTTTATACAGGTTCAGCAAGCGCTCGCGTGACAGCGACACTTCCGATTCGAGCAACTGGAGACGGGCGCCAAGCTGGATCAGTTCGATGGCCAGCTGGATTTCCTGGGCTTCCGATACGACGCTTTTCTTCGACATGCTGGTCTCCCCGATGTGCCGCAGATTATTTAAGCGATCTCTTCGACTGGCTGGCCGGCCATCAGGATGGCGGCGTGCGACTGGGCAAGGGCGCGGTCTTTGTTGTGGCTGGTCAGCATCGACAGGATAGCACTGTCGTCGAAACGGAAGCGCGCCAGCATCATATTTCCGCCAGCCAACTTCAGGATCTGGGCATTGCTCATGCCTTCGATCAGGTCGGCGATCTCGGCCGAGATGCCGAGGCGGAAAATCGCGGTCACTTTATCGGCACGGATCATCTGCTGGGCCAGCATCAAATAGCTCAGATTTGCATCACGAATTTCAGCCATCATGTCGTTTGCAGTCATTTCCATCTCCTTGATCCGTTTGAAATCTGGCGGTTTGTATTGCCAGTGAGATAGATTGTGACCGTGCGGAAACAAAACAGAAATAGGCGGGGCACTGTATTTTGGGACGGAGAACGACGAAGTCGACCCGTAGGAGTTCGTCTGACGAACCCTGCCGAATCATGGTCGCGCCCCTATGAAAACCCGGGGACGGATGAGATGTAACTGTGTGTAAGAACCGCGTTTTTGAACGAGAAATTTCTGTCGTCTTAACCCGGTTACGTCAAACTTTTGTGGAACTTTAGGGTTGTTTGAAAATATTTTTCGATATTCTCGAAAAAACAACCTGAAGCCCCTTGTCTGAACCGGTTACGTCACGCTTGGTCCGAACTTGAGGGTTTTTTTAAAAAATTTTTGAAAAAATCGAAAAAAGAGCAAAAACACCGGTTATTGATGCAATATCGACAATATTTAGCGCCAAATCGTCCCGTTTTCCTTGTTAAACTGGCCACTTCAAGCCAAATCATTTTAAGCTTCAACCAAATCAAGGTGGCGATATGACCCGTAACGACTGCCTGGACCGCGACGAGCGCGACGATCTCGCCCCGTTGCGCGACCAATTCGAGATGCCCGACGGCGTGATCTACCTGGACGGCAACTCGCTCGGCCCGCGGCCCAAGGCCGCCCTCGCCCGCGCCCACGAACTGCTCATGGACGAGTGGGGACAGGGCTTGATCCGCAGCTGGAACGAGGCCGGCTGGTTCGACCTGCCGCAACGCCTCGGCAACCGCCTGGCCCCGCTGCTGGGCGCACACGACGGCGAAGTAGCCGTCACCGACAGCACCTCGGTCAATCTGTTCAAGGCCCTGGCCGGCGCGCTGCGCATGCAGGCGGCCGATCCGCAGCGGCGCGTGATCGTCACCGAACGCGCCAACTTCCCCACCGATATTTACATGGCCCAAGCCACGGCCGCATGGCTGGCGCAGGGCTACAGCGTGCGGCTGGTCGATTCGGACGGGGAGCTGCCAGCGGCGCTCGATGAACACTGCGCGGTGCTGATGCTCACCCACGTCAACTATCGCACCGGCTACCTGCACGACATGGCCGCGCTCAGCGAGCGTGCCCACGCCCAGGGCGCGCTGGTGGTGTGGGACCTGGCCCACTCGGCCGGCGCGGTCGAACTCGATCTGCACCGCGACGGCGCCGACCTGGCGGTGGGCTGTACCTACAAGTATCTGAACGGCGGCCCCGGCGCGCCCGCCTTCATCTGGGTGCCGCGCCGGCATCAGGAGCGCTTTTACCAGCCGCTGCCCGGATGGTGGAGCCACGCCACGCCGTTCGCCATGGCGCCCGACTACGTGCCCGCAGCGGGGATCGCACGCGCCCTCACCGGCACCCAGCCGATCGTCTCGCTGGCGCTCATCGAGTGCGGCCTGGCGGTGTTCGAGCGAACCGGCATGGCCGCCCTGAGGGCCAAGTCGCTGGCGCTGACCGACCTGTTCATCGACCTGCTCGAGCGGCGTTGCGCTCAGCATCGGCTCACCCTGGTCACCCCGCGCGAGCATGCCCGCCGCGGCAGCCAGGTCAGCGTCACCCACCCGCACGGCTTCGCGCTGATGCAGGCCCTGATCGCGCGCGGCGTGATCGGCGACTACCGCGAGCCGCACATCATGCGCTTCGGCTTCGCACCTTTATATACACGGTTCGTCGATGTGTGGGACGCGGTGGAGAGCCTGCGCCGGATTCTCGACGACCGCGCCTATGACCTGGACGCGCGCCGCGGCGCGGTCACTTGAGGAGGCGCCATGAGCGATAAGGAACAGAGCTGGCACGGGGCGCAGATGGATTTGCGCGATTCGATGAGCTATGGCGACTATCTCGGCCTGGAGCAGATTCTGTCGGCCCAGCACCCGCGCTCGCCCAACCACAACGAGAAGCTGTTCATCGTGCAGCACCAGACCAGCGAACTGTGGCTCAAGCTGATGCTGCACGAGCTGCACGCGGTACGCCGGCACATTCGCGCCGGCGACCTGCCGCCGGCGTTCAAGATGCTGGCGCGGGTGGCGCGCATCATGGACCAGCTGGTACATGCCTGGGATGTGCTGGCGACCATGACGCCGCCCGAGTATTCCGCCATCCGGCCCCATCTGGGTGCGTCGTCGGGGTTCCAGTCCTACCAGTACCGCGAGCTGGAATTCATCCTGGGGAACAAGAACGCGGCCCTGCTGGCGGTCCACGCGCACGCCCCCGACGTGCACGCCCTGCTCGAGCGCGAACTGAAAGCGCCGTCCGTGTACGACGAAGCGGTGCTGCTGCTGGCGCGCAGCGCTTTCGCGATCGCGCCCGGGCGGCTCGAGGCCGACTGGACCCAGCCTACCCGCCATGACGATTCGGTCGCCGCTGCGTGGCTGGATGTGTACCGCGCCCCCGAGCACCACTGGGCCTTGTATGAGCTGGCCGAAAAGCTGGTCGACCTGGAGACAGCGTTCCGCTTCTGGCGCTTCCGGCATGTCAGCACGGTCGAACGGATCATAGGATTCAAAACGGGAACCGGCGGAACGGCGGGCGTGAGCTATCTGCGCAAAATGCTCGACGTGGTGCTGTTTCCCGAGCTGTTTGCCTTGCGTACGTCGCTGTAGCCGTCCTCGCGCAGGCGCGCGCCCCATGCCGAGATGCGTGGCATGGGGCGCGCGCTGCGCGAGGACGACGATTACGCGGGAATGCGTACCTTCAGCACGTCAGGCCCCTGCTCCATTATTTCCAGTTCCTGTCCGCTCGCCATCCGGTAGCGGTTCATCCCCAGCGGCGTCATGGGCGAACGCTGGAGGCGGTCGTCCGGCCCGGGCATGCCCGCCCCCGCACGGCCGCCTTCGCCGAACTCCAGCGTCTCGCGCGCACGCCGCCCGGGCGGAAAAGCAAACTGTCCGCCCGGGCGGTACACCTGAAGATCGCCCTGGTCCTCTTCGTACGAATGAACCCAGGTGCCCTGCAACGATGCGTTCGGCATCATTAATGCAATCCCGTGGCCGGCGCCGTGATGTCGAGCAGCGTCGGCATCATGAACTGCGGCAGGCCTTCCGGCTTGGGTGGCGGCGCTTCCGGCTCGGCCACGCGCAGCGCGGAAATCACCCCGCCCAGGTTGTCGTAGCCGCTGACCGAGGGCGCCCACGCCGCGCCGGTCCAGGCCTTGTGATACAGCGCGCTGTCGGTCCCGGTGACGAAGATGTCGAGCCGGTTCGGTCCCCAGGCCAGCGCGCGCGCCTGCGACGTGCAGATTCCGCCCAGCGGCTCGTAGCCGGTCAGGGACGGTCCCCACGCCGCGCCGTTCCACCACTTGTGATACAGCACGCTGTCGGTGCCGATGACGAACAGGTCGAGCCGGTCCGGCCCCCACGACACCACTTCGGCCTGCTCGACACACACGCCGCCCAGGCGCTCGAAACCATCGGCCGACGGCCCCCATGCCGATCCGTTCCACCACTTGTGATAGAGCGCGCCATCGGTGCCGGTGACGAACACGTCGAGCCGCTCCGGTCCCCACGCCACCGCGCGCGGCGCCGACATGCACACCCCGCCCAGGCGCTCGTAGCCGGTCGCCGAGGGCCACCACGCGGACCCGGTCCAGGCCTTGTGATACAGCGCGCGATCGGTGCCGACGACGAAGATGTCGAGCCGGTCCGCACCCCACGATACGATTTCCGGCTGGCCGACACACACGCCGCCCAGATTTTCATAGCCCGTCGCCGAAGGACTCCAGGACGAGCCGTTCCAGGCCTTGTGATACAGCGCGCGGTTGGTGCCCAGCACGAATACGTCGAGCCGGTTGGCTCCCCATGACACGATGCGCGGCTCGCCCAGGCAGATCCCGCCCAGGTTTTCGTAGCCGCCGGCCGACGGCGCCCACGCGCTGCCGTTCCACCACTTGTGATACAGCGCGCTGTCGGTGCCGGTGACGAAGACGTCGAGGCGGCTGGCGCCCCACGATACCGCCTGCGGCACACTGGTGCACACGCCACCCAGGCCCTCATAGCCGCTCGCCGACGGTCCCCAGGCGCTGCCGTTCCACCACTTGTGGTACAGGCCGCGGTCGGTGCCGAGCACGAACAGGTCGAGGCGGTTCGGCCCCCACGATACCATTGGCGAGGAACTCGGTTTGACCGCCGCCGCCGCGCCGATGCCGATGGTGCTGCGCGGCCCATCCAGGCAAGCCTGCATGCGCGCGACCTGCCCGGCCGAGAACATCACCATCGCACGGTCGTCGACGTAGTCCATGTAGTTCATGAACATGTCGCCGTCCGGTCCATTGTTGCACGACAGGCGCGGGAAAATCGGCGTGCCGGTATTGGCGCCGCCCTGGTTGGGCGTGTCGCCCACGTTGTCGGTGCCGCTGCAGCCGCTGCCGTCGTCGCCCCAGATGTGGTTCAGGTTGAGCCAGTGGCCGATTTCGTGGGTGGCGGTGCGCCCGAGGTTGAACGGTGCGGCCGCGGTGCCGCTGGTGCCGAAGGCCGAATCCAGGATCACCACGCCGTCGGTCGCGGCCGGGCCGCCGGGGAACTGGGCATAGCCGAGCAGGCCATCGCCCAGGGGGCATACCCAGATATTGAGGTACTGCCCGGATGGCCAGGCGTTCATGCCACCGCGCGCCGCGCTCTTGACGGCGTCGTTGTCCGAAAACGACGCCACGGTGCTCTGGCGCCGCTCGATGCCGCTCGTGGGTGCGCCGTCGGGTCCGCTGGTGGCCAGCGCGAACTCGATGCGGGCGTCGGCCGCCAGCGGCAGGAAGGGGGCGGGAGCGGAGCCGACGTCGGGATTGGTGCGCCGGAAATCACGGTTGAGCACCTCGATCTGGCTGGCGATTTGCGCATCCGAAATATTCTGCGCGGCCGTGTTGTACACCACGTGGACCACCACCGGGATGCGCGTGACGCCGCTGCGCTGCGCGCTGGCTTCGCCGGTTTCGTACAGGCGGGTGTGGTTTTCGATCTCGGCGCGGCGCGCCGCATAGTCAGGCACGCTCGACAGCAGGCGCCGGTGCACGTCCATGGTGGCGCACTTGCGCACCCGCGGCAGCCCGCCGTCGCCGCGTCCGCCGCTGCCGCCGCCCTGGTCCATCCCGCCGCCGCCGCCCATGCCGCCGCCGGGCATGGCATGCTCAGGCGCATCGGCGCGCGCCTGCATCGCGGGGCGCGGTGCCATCGCGTCGAGGGGGCCTTTCATCACGCCGGGCATGCCGCGCTCGTCCGCCGCCTCCGGGCCCTGCGAGGCGTCGTTTGGCATCGTCAAGGTGGCGGCGCCGTTCCCGTTGGCTGTTTCGCAGCCGCAGTCATCCATCGACACACGCTGTTGTGTCTTTCCGTGCTTTTTCATGTGGAATCCCTATTGTTGTGAACGCTCAATGAGACGCGCGTTCCATGGACAAGGCGTAATGCTTTGTCACGGTTAACAAAAAGTACAGCTACACTCTAGTGCGCGTTTTTGAAGCTGCCGACATTTTTTCCAATCGCGACAGCAAGCCGATAGGGCCACGCTACTGCCGTGTTTCCATACGCAATTGAGCGGCTGCCGCAGGCTTTCACCGTAGAATACGAAGCATCAACCGCGACACCGTGGAGGCATGATGGACTGTGACGTACTCACCCTGCCCGGCCTGTGGGATTCGGGCGCGCAGCACTGGCAAACCTTGTGGGAGCGCAAACACCCCAACTGGACGCGCGTGACACATCGCGACTGGACCAACCCGAGGCGCGAAGAATGGGTGGCCGAGCTCGATGCGGCCATCGCGCTGCGCGAAGGGCCGCCATTGCTGGTCGCGCACAGCCTGGCGTGCGCGCTGGTGGGGCACTGGGCGCAGTCGGGCTCGATGCTGAAGGTGGCCGGGGCGCTGCTGGTCGCGCCCAGCGATGTCGAGGCGCCCGGCTATCCGAAGGAGGCCCGGGGATTTGCGCCGATGCCGATGGAGCGTTTGCCGTTTCCCAGCATCGTGGTGGCCAGTTCGAATGACGAGTATGTGTCGCTGGAGCGGGCGCGCGCGTTTGCACAAGCGTGGGGCAGCCGGCTGGTGGAGATCGGCGCGGCCGGGCATATCAACGGCGCCAGTGGCTACGGGGTGTGGCCGGAAGGGGAAAAGCTGGTGCTCGACTTCTGTGCCGAGGTGTCGGCACCGTAAACAACGCCGTCCCCGGCGAACGCGGGGGACGGCATCGAAGGCTTATATACCTTACTTGGCGCCCGCCAGCAGCATGTCGTTCATGCGCTTGACGAAGGCTGCCGGGTCGGCCAGCGCACCGCCTTCGGCCAGCAGCGCCTGATCGAACAGGATGTGCGACCAGTCGGCGAACTGGCTGCTCTCGGCGTTTTCATACTTCAAACGCGTCACCAGCGGATGGTTCGGATTGATTTCGAGAATCGGCTTGGACTCCGGCGCATTCTGGCCCGCCGCCTTGAGCATGCGCAGCAGATTTCCCGACAGCTCGTGCTCATCGGCGACCAGACAGGCCGGCGAACCGGTCAGACGGAAGGTGACGCGCACGTCCTTGGCCTTGTCGCCCAGCGCGCCCTTCATGCGCTCGACCAGCTCCTTGTACGAGGTTTCGGTTTCCTCGTGCTCCTTCTTCTCGGCCTCGTCTTCCAGCTTGCCCAGGTCCAGGCCGCCCTTGGCCACCGACACCAGTTCCTTGCCATCGAACTCGGTCAGGAAGGACAGCATCCACTCGTCCACACGGTCGGTCAGCAGCAGCACTTCCACGCCCTTCTTGCGGAAAATCTCCAGATGCGGACTGTTGCTGGCGGCCTTGAAGTTGTCGGCCGTGACGTAGTAAATCTTTTCCTGGCCTTCCTTCATGCGGCCCACATACGCTTCCAGCGAGACGGTCTGCTCGTCGCCGTCATTGTGGGTCGAGGCAAAGCGTACCAGCTTGGCGATGCGGTCCTTGTTGGCCGTATCCTCGCCGATCCCTTCCTTGAGCACCTGGCCGAAATCCTTCCAGAAGGTGCTGTACTTGTCTTTCTTTTCCTGCTCGTCGGCGTTGGCCAGCTCTTCCAGCATGCCCAGCACCCGCTTGGTGGAGCCTTCGCGGATCACGCGCACGTCGCGCGACTCCTGCAAAATCTCGCGCGACACGTTCAGCGGCAGGTCGTTCGAGTCGATCACGCCTTTGATGAAGCGCAGGTAAGCCGGCATCAGCTGCTCGGCGTCGTCCATGATGAAGACGCGCTTGACGTACAGCTTGATGCCGCCGCGCTTGTTGCGGTCCCACAGGTCGAACGGGGCGTGGCTCGGCACGTACAGCAGCTGGGTGTATTCGCTGCGGCCTTCAACGCGGTTGTGGGTGAAGGTCAGCGGCGGCTGGAAGTCGTGCGAGACGTGCTTGTAGAATTCGTCGTACTGCTCGGGCGTGATGTCGCTCTTGTTGCGGGCCCACAGCGCACTGGCCTGGTTGACGGTTTCCCACTCGTCCTTGAGCACGGTTTCCTTCTTTTCCGCATCCCACTCGTCCTTCTGCATCTGGATCGGCAGCTGGATGTGGTCCGAATATTTGCGGATGATCGATTTGAGCTTCCAGCCCGACAGCAGTTCGTCCTCGCCTTCGCGCAGGTGCAGGATCACGTCGGTGCCGCGCGCCGCCTTGTCGATGGTCTCGACGCTGTAGTCGCCCTCGCCGCCCGATTCCCAGCGCACGCCATGCTGGGCGTCCACGCCGGCGCGGCGGGTTTCCACGGTGATGCGGTCGGCCACGATGAAGCCGGAGTAAAAGCCCACGCCGAACTGGCCGATCAGCGCGGCGTCGGCCTGCTGGTCGCCCGAGAGCTTGCCGAAGAATTCCTTGGTGCCCGACTTGGCGATGGTGCCCAGGTGCGAGACCACTTCGTCGCGGCTCATGCCGATGCCGTTGTCGGAAATCGTGATGGTCTTGGCGTCCTTGTCGAAGCGCACCGTGATCTTCAGCTCATGGTCGTTGCCGTACAGGGAATCGTTGTTGATCGCTTCGAAACGCAGCTTGTCGGCGGCGTCGGACGCGTTCGAAATCAGCTCGCGCAGGAAAATCTCCTTGTTCGAGTACAGGGAGTGAATCATCAGTTGAAGCAACTGCTTTACTTCGGCTTGAAAACCAAGGGTTTCTTTTTCGGCAACAGCCATTTTTAAGTCCTCGCGTGGAACGGGTTGAACGGATTGGGCCAATATGGTGTGCCTGCGCGCTTTTTCAAGAGGCCATCAACCTTTGCCCAGCTCGCGTTCGAGGAAGTCCCACACGCCGGTCTCTTGCACCTGGGCCACGTTCAGGCGCATGCGCGTGGAAGGCAGCTGAGAGGGCGAAAACAGGCTGCCGGGAGCCAGCAGCAGATTCTCGGCCATGGCGCGTTCGGTCAGCAGATTGGTGTCCATGCCGGCGTCGGCCCAGATGAAGATGCCGGCCGGCGGCGCCAGGTCCACGCGCAGGCCGACCCGCTCCATCTGGCGCACGGCCTTGGCGCGCTCGGCGTCCAGGCGCGCGCGGATGCGGTCGATGTGCTTGCGGTATAGCCCTTCGGACAAGACCTTGTAGACCACCCGCTCGCCGATTTCACCGGTGGTCAGGGTGGACAGCATTTTGCGGTCGCACAGGCGCTGCGCCCACTCGGGCGACGCGGCGATGAAGCCGACCCGCAGATTGGCCGACAGCGATTTCGAAAAGCCGCCTAGATATATCACCCGGCGCAGCTGGTCGAGCGGGGCCAGGCGGGTGGCCGGCTGCACCGCGCTGCCGGGATGCAGGTCGCAGTAAATGTCGTCCTCGACCACCGCAAAACCGTTTTGCTCGGCAATACGCAGGATCTGGAAGGCCTTGGCGGCCGACAGCGAGGTCGAGCTGGGATTGTGCAGCACCGAATTGATGATGTAGAGCTTGGGCCGGTGCAGCGCGGCCAGTTCGGCCAGCTGGCCGATATCCGGGCCGTCGGCCAGGCGGGCGATGCCGACCACTTTCAGGCCCAGCGCGGCAAACGAGCCGAACATCAGGAACCAGGCCGGGTCGTCGACGAAGACGGTGTCGCCGGGGCGGGTGAATTCGCGCGCCACCAGGTCGAGCGCCTGGGTCACGCCGACGGTGGTGACGATCTGTTCGGGCGCGGCCTCGATTTCCAGCTCGGCCAGCTTGAGGCCGAGCTGCTGGCGCAGCGGCAGGAAGCCTTGCGGGGCGCCATAGTTCACCAGCGCGCGCGAGTGCTGCCGGCCGATGCTGCGCAGGGCGTTGGCGATCATCGGCGCGTCGAGCCACTCGGGCGGCAGCACGCCGGAGCCGGGTACGCGTTGCAGCGGCACCTGGCGGAACATATTGCGGATCAGCCAAACCACGTCGAGCGGCTTGGTTTCCAGCGCCGCATCGTCCTGCGCGGCCGCGGCCGAGCGTTCGCCGGCGTTCAGCGGCGAGCGCTCGCGCACGAAAAAGCCGGCGCCGCGGCGCGATTCCAGGTAACCCATCGCCACCAGCCTGTCGAAACTGGCCACGACGGTGAAGGCGGAGACGCCGTGGCTGGCGGCGAACTGGCGGATCGAGGGCATGCGCGCCCCGCTGCGCAGCAGCTTGTCGTCGATGCGCGCTGCCACCGAGCGCACGATCTGGTCGATCAGCGACTCGCCCGAACCGCGCGAGAGCATGGCCATGGGAGGCGCCGGGGCGCGCGCGGCGCTGGCGATGCTTGCTGGTTCGGTCATGCGTGACTCCTGCCCTGGGGGGGAATCAAATTGTACAGGGACTGTACTGTTTCCGCCGTGGGAAGTAGCGCGCGCAGCCCTCCCTGACGAGTTCCGCGATGGCGCGTACAACAATACCGAATTTAAGGGACATACGCGAAGTTGCGTACAAAGTGCTGCTGATATTGTTATAGTTTAGCGATTTATGGTAGCGCTACCTACTCCACCTGAAATTTTTTGGCTTATCGACGAACAATCAAAATACTGCGAGAAGTCGCAATTTCGCGACATGCAAACGTTTCCATTGCCGACTTTCTGCGGGCCGACTCGTCTGAATGGCCACAAAAAAGTGTTGTATCCATGCCGAAACTTACACAGATGTGCGGTAAAGACGAGCAAAAAATGGTAGCGTTGATCATCCCGTGTTAGCCGCGTGTTCCGACGCACATCGGGTGATGTTATAACACCGTTATAAAAATATAATCAATTGGAGACAGCATTGAAAACCTTCAAAAAAACGGCGATCGCCCTGGGCGTCGCGCAGATCGCCTTCATGGCCGGCAATCCAGCCCTGGCCCAGGATGCCGGCAACACCGGGGGGACGGTGGTGGTGGTCAGCGGCCAGCGTGCAGCACTGCAATCGGCACAAAAGCTGAAACAAGACTCCGACGAGGTGGTCGACTCCATCGTCGCCGAAGATATCGGCAAACTGCCCGACCGCTCGGTCACCGAGGTGCTGCAGCGTATCGCCGGCGTCACGATGGACCGCAACATGCCTGGCGATCCCAACCGCCAGGCCGTCGAAGGTTCCGGCGTGTCGGTGCGCGGCCTGACCTACGTGCGTTCCGAAGTCAATGGCCGTGACGCGTTCTCGGCCGGTGGCGGCCGCTCGCTCGGCTTCACCGACGTGGCGCCGGAACTGATGGCCGGCGTCGACGTCTACAAGAATCCTTCCGCCGAACAGATCGAAGGCGCCGTCGCCGGCCTCGTGAATCTGCGCACCGCAATGCCGTTCGACTTCAAAGGCTTCAAGGGCGCGATGGGCATCTCGGAAGCCTACTCCACGCTCAACAGGAAGAAAGCCCCGACCGGTACCGTCCTGTTGTCGAACCGCTGGGACACGCCGCTGGGTCAATTCGGCGCGCTGATCGACCTGGCCTCTTCGTCCAGTCCGACCCGCACGGACGCGGTTGGCGTCGATCCGTATTTCCCGCATGTCAATTCCCAGGACCCGGCCAAGTACGACGCTTCGAAGACCAAATGGATTCCGCTGGGCGTAGGCTACCGTTCGCAGGACTTCGAACGCACCCGCCACGGCGACTACGCCGCATTGCAGTGGCGTCCGAACCGCCAGCTCACGGCCGGCCTGACGTATTTCAAGACGAAATACAAGGAGGATCTGAGCGAGCACGTGGTGACCTCCTCCGAGGACAAATGGTATCAGCAGGTGGCCGGTGCCGATGCCACCTTCGACAGCAATGGCGCGTTCCAGAATGGAACGATCTCGAACCCGACCTATGGCGGTTCGCCGTTCAACAGTTCGCAGCGTATCAACTCGCGCGAGTCCGGCACGCGCGACATTTCGCTGAACGTGCAGTGGCGCGTGGCCCCCAATCTGACCTGGACCAATGACTTCCAGACAGTGCGTTCCACCACCAAAGGTTTCGACGCCGACGTGTCGACCGGCTTCATTCTGCCGAACCAGACGGTTGACATGACGGGCGAGATCCCGAGGATCGGCCTGGGGTCGGCGGCATACATGGCCGACCCGAACAATTACTACTGGGCGTACACCCAGGAGGCGCTCGACCAGGCCACCGCCAAGCAGAAGGCCTGGAAATCCGACGTGAAGTTCGACTTCGACAATCCGGTGCTGCGCGATATCCGTTTCGGCGTGCGCATGGCCGACCGCGAAGGCGAGAACCACCGTGCCCAGAAGTTCTACAACTGGTCGGCCATTACCTTCCCATGGATGGAGGGCTGGCAGATCCCGCACGTTGCCCGCCTGGGCGATCCGCGTTTCTCCAACGGCTCATCGCTGTATCAGATTCCAAACTTCTTCGACGGTAAGGTCGACGTCCCACCGATGCTGTTTGCAAGCGAGGCGACGGTACGCGGCTTCCCGGATGAGTGGAGCAAGATCCACGCGTACCACGATGTCCTGTGCAACGAGCAGAAGGCCGCCCAAGGCTGGGGCACCTGCGACACATGGGTTCCCGCGACCTTCGACACGCCTGCGGCACGCAACGCGCAGACCGAGAAAACCCGCGCGGCCTACGCCCAGCTGCGCTTCGGTTTCGACGACCTGAAGTACCCGATCGACGGTAACGTCGGCTTGCGCTATGTGTCGACCAGGGGCACCGCCGACGGCTACGTGTCGTTCACGCCGCCGCCGGCGACCGAAGTGCCGGCCGGCGCGGCCGTGAGCGGCCAGGAAAAGCTGATCAACATCGCGGCCTTCGCCGACCCCCTGTCCTTCACCAACTCCTACCACAACTGGTTGCCGAGCCTGAACCTGCGCATGAAGTACAACGACAAGCTGCAGTTCCGCTTCGCCCTGGCGAAGGCGATGGCGCGTCCTGACTTCAACCAGCTCCAGGCCCAGGCCACGCTGAACGCGACCAACCTGCAGACGACGACCAAGGATGCCTCCGGCACGACCACGAGCGTGCAGTTCAATGGCACCAGCCTGACCGGCAACAGCGATGGCAACCCCATGCTCAAGCCGACCACCTCCACCAACATCGACCTGACCGCGGAATGGTATTTCGCCCCTGCCGGTTCGCTGACGTTCTCGGCGTTCAACAAGGACATCAAGGACATCATCCTCACCCAGAGCTACGCCAAAACGGTCAACGACACGAGTGGCAAACCACAGACCTTCGTCATCACCGGGCCGACCAACGGCGCCAAGGGCTTTGCCCGCGGCTTCGAAATCGCGCACCAGCAGTACTATGATTTCGTTCCTGAGTGGCTCAAGGGTATCGGTACGCAGGCAAGCTGGACCTACGTGTCCAGCGAGCGCACCCTGAAAAACCCGGTGTTCGAGCCATGGTGTTCGGGTAACGATGCGGCGTCGAACTTCAACCTGTCGCTCAACGGCTGCGATACCGACGCACGTCCGTTCGGCAAAACGCCGCTGCAGGGCTTGTCGAAGAACACGATCAACTTCGCGGTCATGTACGAAAGGCACGGTCTGTCGACCCGGCTGGCGTACAACTGGCGCTCGCGTTACCTGGTTGCCGTCAACACCTGGGGTAGCCGCGGAAACAACGGTCTGAACACCAATCCCGCTTCGCCCTCCTACCTGGTGCCGACCACCGTCAACGACCAGGCATTTGGTCTGCCCCTGTGGCAAGATGCGTACGGCCAACTCGATGGTTCGATCTTCTACGACTTCACGTCGAAGTTGCGCGTCGGTCTGGAAGCGCAGAATCTGAACAACGCCAAAACGCGTCAGGTCATGGAGCAACACGCAGGCATGTTCACCCGCCAGCTCTTCATGAGCGGTCCGCGCTACGTCATCCAGGCGCAATATTCGTTCTAAGCAGGCGCAAGCCTCGCCCGAGTGAACGGCGCCGCGATCGATGCGGCGCAATAGACAAGCCGACCTGCCGGGGTTGGCTTTTCTTCGTGCCGCGCCTGGATTGGACAGGCGGCGTGCGTCACCACACGATTGCGAACGAGTACTTATAAGAGGAGGCATCATGCATGCGAATCGCATTCGCAAGATCGTCATCGTCGGCGGCGGCACCGCCGGCTGGATGGCGGCCGCGCCACTGGCGTTGAAGCTCGGGCGGCATTGCGGCATCGTGCTGGTCGAGTCGCCCGACATCGGCACCATCGGCGTCGGTGAAGCCACGCTACCGACCATCCGCGCCTATAACGGCATGCTCGGGCTCGATCCGGTTGACTTCGTGAAGAAGACCCAGGCCAGCTTCAAGCTCGGTATCGAGTTCAAGGACTGGGGGCAGCGCGGCAACCGGTTCTTCCACGGTTTCTGCGATTACGGTCCGCCCATCGATGGCCGCTCACCGCATTTGTACTGGATGCGCCTGGCGCAAAGTTTCAACAACATGCCCGCGATGGAAAACTGGGCGATGGCCGCGGTCATGGCGCGCCAATGCAAATTCACCGAGCCGCGGCAGGACGGGAACATGGCCGAACGCGCCTTCAGCTACGGCTATCACTTCGACGCCGGCCTGTACGCCGCCTACCTGCGCGACTTCGCCATCGCGCGTGGCGTCCAACGCGTGCCAGGCACGATCGTCAATGTCGAGCAGCATCCCGAGAGCGGTTTCGTCACGGCGCTGATGCTGGGCGACGGGCGCCGCATCGACGGCGATTTGTTCATCGACTGCTCGGGCTTCCGCGGCCTGTTGATCGAGGGCGCTTTGAAGGCCGGTTATGAGGACTGGTGCCATTACCTGCCGTGCGATAGCGCGCTCGCGGTGCCGTGCGCGAAGACGGGCAAGTTGACGCCCTACACGACCTCGACGGCCAAGCCGGCCGGGTGGATGTGGCGCATCCCGCTGCAGCACCGCACCGGCAATGGCCACGTCTACAGCAGTCATTTCATGGACGACGAGGCGGCGCGCCAGACCCTGCTCGACGGCCTGGACGGACCCGCCCTGGACGAGCCGCGCCAGCTGCGTTTTGTCACCGGACGGCGGCGCAAGTCATGGGACAAGAACGTGGTGGCGATCGGGCTGTCGGCCGG
>CBFGOU010000042.1:0-14912 GCA_965650445.1 uncultured Oxalobacteraceae bacterium
GCTGATGTCGACCCTGCTGTCGGACGCGCTGTATTTGAGCGCGTTCGACAGTACATTGAGCATCACTTGCAGCAAACGCTGCCGATCCGCGATGACCGTGCTGGCGGGCGCCGCGGCATCGAGGCGCAGGTCGACCGCGCGCTGGCGGGCCAGCGGCCGCATCATCGCCAGCGCTTCTGCCGCCAGCGGCGCGAGCGCGACCGGAGCGCATTCCAGCGTCAGCTTGCCTGCCTCGATGCTGCCGATGTCGAGCACTTCATTGATCAGGGAGAGCAAATGCTGGCCGGCGATACGTATCTGCGCCGCATGGTCGCGGTTGCGCGGTTCGCGACAATCGGCCTCGAGCAATTGCGCATAGCCGAGGATGGCGTTGAGCGGGGTGCGCAGCTCGTGGCTGGTGCGTGCCAAAAATTCGGTCTTGGCAAGGCTGGCCGTCTGTGCCGCCGACGCACGGCCCGCCAGCAGCAGGCTGGCCTGGTGCAGGCGTTCGGCCAGTTGGCCCAGTTCGTCGGTATTGTCGGGCGCCGGCAGGAGCGGCTGGTCGCGGGTCAGGCGTTCGGCATTCTCCGCCGTCAGGCGCACCCGCCGCACCAGCCCGATGGTAAACATCAGCGTGGCCAGCGCCCCGGCCACGCTGGCCGGAATGATGGCGATCGTGGTCCATAGATTCCAGTTGGTGGCCTGTTGCAGCTCCGCAGTGCGCTCGGCCACCAGTACCGCTTCGCGCCGCGTCATGGCGCCGATTTCGGCGCGCAGCCGATCGAGGATGCGCTTACTGCTTAACAGGTGATCCTGCAGCTCGGCGGTGCTGGCGTTGCGCTGGCCGCGCAGCTGGTCCAGGCTGGCCAGCTTGTCTTGCACCAGCGGCAGCACGCGCAGCAGGCGCTCGCGCTGTTCGGGGTCGCGCACATTGGCACGCAGCTTGGCCAGGGTGACGGGCAACTGTTCGCCGGCGGCGCGATAGGGGGTCAGGAAATCGTCACGCCCGGTCAGCAGATAACCGCGCACGCCGGTGGCGGCCTCGGCGAGGAGCGTATGCAGGCGTTCGATTTCACTTTGGACCTGCATGGTACGCAGCATGTCGGCGGTGGCGGCGGCGGTGTAGCGTTCCAGCCGGTAGCTGGTGATCGCGGAGGCCAGCAGCAGGAGCGTCGAGGCGGCGATGACCAGGCCGCCTTTCAGTGCCAGCGGCCAGTGGCGCGGATGCCGCGGGCGTATCCGGGCGGTCATGCGCCGAACCCGAAATCGGCCGCCCGCACGGCGGCCTGGGTGCGGTCGCCCAGGTCCAGCTTGTGCAGAATGCGTTCGACGTGCACTTTGACCGTACCGGTGGCAATGCCCAGCTGTTGTCCCATCGCGGCATTCGTCATACCGCTAGGCAGTAGCGCAAACACTTGCAGTTCGCGCGGCGTCAGCAGATTGCGCAACGCCGCCAGATCCGGCTGCGCCGCCCGCGCCGCCGCCTGCGGCGACACCGCCAGCGCTGCCGCAAGCAAGGTGGCCAGGGCTTGCAAGGTGGCCAGGTCCTCCGCGTTGGGCGGTGGCGCCGCCGCGGGTCCCAGCAGCGCAAGAATGCCCCGGTTCTTGTCGTCGAAGCGCAGCGGGACCAGCACTTCCAGCCCGGCCTGCCGATCGCGCCCGATGCGCAGCGCACTGACGACGTCTTGCCGCACCTGCACCGCTTGCTGGCTATGCTGCATCGCCGACAGCAGCGTGTGCGTGGGCGTGACCCGCGCGCCAGCCGGCGATACCGGCCCCTGGGCTGCGCGCACAAACAGTCCATCGCCTTGCGCCTGCAGCAGCACGCCGTCTTCGAGCGACAGGAATGACAGCGTTCTGGCCAGCACGGTTGACAGCGCTGCGGGCCGGGCCCCGTCGCTGGCCAGCACGGCGGCGCCATCGATCAGCAGGCGCCACCGGGCCGCGCTGCTTTCGCCAAGGCGATAGCGGCCGCGGGTTACCCGCGCGCTGTCGGAAGAAACGGTAGGGGAGTCTGACGGGGTCGAATGCATGGGAGTGAACACGGTTGAGCGGCGATTATATGCCACCCAGCATAGGCCGTTGCCCCCGAATGGCAGATTTTTTGTCTCGACGGGCGCCGCATACTGTTGTTCATCGGCAGTAACTGCTAGTGCCGGTCCCTGTTATTCAACTAAAGGAAATCAACGTGAAATCTCTGCTTCTTGTCGCTTCTTTGCTTGCCGCTTCCACTGTCTACGCCGCCACGGACTCGCCCGTGACCTACCATAATGTGGCGCCTGCACCCGCCACGGCGGGCGAGAAGGAAATTGCCGCTCTGTTCGATCGCTGGAATGCGGCCCTGGCGACGGGGAAGACCAGCGAAGTCGTGAAGCTGTACGCGCACGACGGCATTTTGCAACCGACCGTGTCGAACAAGATCCGTGCGACCCCGGACGAGATCGGGAATTATTTCGATCACTTCCTGGCATTGAAACCGCATGGCATCATCAACTATCGTCAGATCCGCCTCCTGAACGACAAGTCGGCCTTCGATAGCGGCGCCTATACCTTCGATATCGTCAAGAACGGCAAGCCGGCCAAAGTGCGGGCGCGCTACACGTATATCTATGAAAAAATCGACGGCGACTGGAAGATTGTGAATCACCACTCATCGGCGATGCCGGAGTTTTCCAAGGACGAATAAGGTCCGATCGCTGTGGGCCGCGCAGACACCGCAAGCTGCTTCCACAGCGCGTCGAGCACCGGCTTGCGGCGTTCGATGGCGCGGAACAGCCGGATCTCCAGCCGCAGCGTCCACTGGTCGCCGCCGGCGCGTACCAGCCTGCCTTCGGCCAGTTCGCGCGCAATGCAGCTCTCCGGCAGCCAGGCCAGGCCGTGACCGGAGACGGTCATGGTTTTCAGCAGTTCCGCCAGGTCGCTTTCATAGCGGTTGAGCAGGCTGGCTGGCTGGCCCGCGCGCGCCTGGATGTGCTGCACCACCCGGCCAAAGAACGAGGTCGGCCCGTAGGCGAGATAGGGCAGGGGGTTCGCCTTGCCGCCGGGAAGGCTGAACGCGGGCGATCCGGCGCGGTTGGGCACGCACACCGGCATGACCGTCTCGTCGCCAAGATGCAGTACTTCGAAGCGCTGCGCATCGAGTTCGATGGGCAGGGCGGCATGGTGGTAGCACAGCAGCAGGTCGCAATTGCCCTCGATTAGCGAGAGGACGGAATCGTGCACATTGGCAGGCAGGATGCGTGCGCGCACGGGCCCGTGCAGCGCTTGCACGGAGTTCAGCCATTGCGGGAGGAAGTTGAGCGACAGGGCATGGCCGGCGGCCACGCGCAGCACCTGGTCGTTGCTATCCGCCACCCGCAGCACGGCACGGGCGTCGTTCAGCACGCGCATCGCCTCGCCGGCGGCGGCGCTGAACATCTTGCCGGCCGGCGTGAGCACCAGCGGATAGGTGCTGCGGTCCACCAGGTCCGCCCCTACCCACGCCTCCAGCGCCTGGATGCGCCGGCTTAGCGCCGACTGCGTCACGCAGCGGTCTTCCGCCGAGCGCGAGAAGTTCCTGGTTTGAGCGAGGCTCAGGAAGTCGTCCAGCCATTTGATGTCCATCGGCGTTTCCTTGAAGGCTTTTAACCATTGTAAGCGAGTCAATAGCGCAAACTATGCGCGCGACGCATAGTTTCAGTGTGAATACGAATAGGGGGGCGGGGTGCCGCCACTATCGTTACGGTATTCGAGTTTCGATCCAGGACGCACCATGAACACGCCGCCTTCCCCGAGCAGTACCCGCCATGCCTTCAAGCTGGGCATCGTGGGCGGCATCGGACCTGCCGCCACGGTGGACTTCATGAGCAAGATCATCCGCCACACGCACGCCCGCTGCGATCAGGAGCATCTGCGCCTGGTGGTGGAGCACAATCCGCAGATCCCCGACCGCACCGCCAACCTGCTGCGAGGCGGCGAGGATCCCACCGAGGCCCTGTACGACGCCTGCAAACGCGTGGAAGCGAACGAGGCGACCCACATCGCCCTGCCGTGCAACACGGCGCATGCCTATATCGCGCGCATCCAGCCGCGCCTGTCCGTCCCCATCGTGAACATGCTGCACGAAACTGTCGCGCATATCGAGCGGCACTGGACTGGCCATCCCACTGTGGGGTTGCTGGCTACGTCCGGCACCATCGCCAGCGGCGTGTATCACGAGGCCGCATCCGGCCGCGCGCTGGATCTGATCGTACCCGACGCGCGCCACCAGCAGGACGTAATGGAGGCGGTCTACGGCGAACGCGGCGTGAAGGCCGGTTATGTGGACGGGCCGTGCAAGCAAGCGCTGCTGCGGGCACTGGCGCATCTGGCCGAGCGCGGCGCCACCATTGTCATACTCGGCTGCACCGAGCTGCCGCTGATTCTGGACCAGCATCCGGCCTATCGGATCGGCACCCGCACGGTCGCCGTGCTGGATCCCACCGATGTGCTGGCGCGCTGCTGCGTCGCCATGGCGCGTGGCGAGCGCAAGGCCAAACGCAGTTAGGCCGGGCGGTGGCCGCTCAAAGGCCTCGCTCGATCAGCGTCAGCCGTTCGCGCAGTGCCGGTTTCAATCGATACAGTTGAGCCGGCCGGTGCGCTCCCGCCGATTCGAATTGTCCTGTGACCTCTTCCAGCATCGCCATCTCCGCCATTTTTCGGCGAAAGCTCACCTTGTTCAATGGCTCACCCATGAGGGCTTCATACACGCGTTGCAACTGGGGCAGGGTGAACGTTTCACCGGCCAGGTAGCACGGCAAGGAGGAATACTGGCTCTTGCTGCGCAGGCGGGCGACCGCCGTGTCGATGATGGCGCGGTGGTCGAAGGGCAGGCTGGCGGATTTGTCGACGCTCGTGAGCTTGATATCCGGATGTCCACCCCGCGCGATGACATCGAACGACACGAGCGCGTAGTAGGCGACGGAGATGGACCAGCCGCGCGGATCGCGCGCCGGCCCCGAAAACGTCGCGAGCTGTTCCAGGTAGGGAGCCTCGATCCCGGTTTTTTCCTTGAGTACCCGTAATGCCGCGTCCCGCGCATCGGCGTCTTCGGTGACATGGATAAAGCCGCCAGGCAGGGCGGCTACACCCTGGTAGGGTTCGCGCTCACGCTTGAGCAGGGCAACGTTGAGCTGCTCATCCTTGAGGGTGAGCAGGGCAACATCGACGGTGCAAATGACATCGTTCATCGCTGAGTCCAAGGCATGGCTCCAACTAAGTTCAGAAATTATCTTAAGTCGAAATCATAACAGGCTATGCAAATCTCATAGCTGTATTGCTTCGAAAACCAATTTTAACTCACTTAGTTGCAATTATAAACGAAGTGTTTTATGCTTGGGCTACGCAACCGAAAGGACAAGTCATGAAACATCATCTTCATCTCCTGGTGATTGATCCGCAGAATGATTTTTGCGACCTGCCAGCCGCATACCTGCCGGCCGATCCACGCGCAGGCGCCCTGATCGCCCCCGCGCTGCCCGTGCCCGGCGCCCACGCGGACATGCTGAAGGTCGCCGACCTGGTGAACCGCGGCCGGGACGGCTTGTCCGGTATTAGCGCGACCATCGACTCGCACCACCGGCTCGATATCGCCCATCCGACGTTCTGGACCGACGGCGAGAAGCGCGATGTGCTGCCATTTACGCAGATCGCCGCTGCCGATGTGCGTGCCGGCCGCTATCTGCCGCGCGATCCATTGGCCTTGCAGCGCGTGCTCGCCTATCTCGATGCGCTCGAGCTTGCCGGGCGCTACACGCTGATGGTCTGGCCCGTGCATTGCGAAATGGGTACTTGGGGGCACAATGTGCATGCCGACGTGCAGGCCGCATTCGACTGCTGGGAAGACAGCGCGCTCGGCACCGTCAACCGCGTCGTGAAAGGGACCAATCCATGGACCGAACACTATTCGGCCATTCTGGCCGAGGTGCCCGATGAGGAGGACGAAACCACCCAGTTGAACTCATGCTTCATCGACCTGCTGTCCACGGCTGACCGCGTGTTCATCACGGGCGAAGCCGGCAGCCACTGCGTCAAGGCCACGACCGAGCACCTGGTGGCCAATTTCGACCAGCGCCATCTGTCGAAACTGGTGCTGGTCACGGACTGCATGAGCGCCGTGACCGGATTCGAGGCCCAGCACCAGGCCTTTATCGACGACATGGTCGCGCGCGGCCTGCAGACTGCCAAGGCCGCCGACGTATTGCCAGAACTGATAGCCAACGCCAAACGTTAAGAATGAACACCATGAAACCGATCGTACGCAGCCTCCTCGAAACCGACCTGTACAAATTTACGATGTGGCAAGCGCTGCTGCATCGGCACCCGGACGCCCAGACCGAATACGCCTTTGTCTGCCGCAATCAGCCCCAGTATCCGCTGGCGGAATTGAAGCCTGAAGTTGAACGTGAGCTGGACCATCTGTGCGCCCTGTCGTTTGCCGACGATGAGCTGGCCTACCTGCGCAGCCTGCGCTTCATCAAAAGCGACTTCGTGGACTTCCTGACGGTGTTCCGGTTTCAGCGGAAGTTCATCACGGTGGAGACGGATGGCGCGACCTTGAAGATCCAGGCCAAGGGTCCGCTGGTGCACGTGATGGGTTTTGAGATCTTCGTCCTGTATATCGTCAACGAACTGTATTTCCGGCGCTTCGATCAGGATGCCGCACTGGAAGAGGGGCGCAAGCGTCTCGCCTGCAAGATCGAATTGCTGCAACGCTATGACAGCGAGACCCCATGCCGGCATCCCTTTGAATTTTTCGACTTCGGCGTGCGCCGGCGGTTTTCCGGCGCCTGGCAGGAGGAAGTGGTGGCAACCCTGGCGCAGGCCGTGCCGCGGTATTTCAAGGGCACGTCAAATGTTTACCTCGCCAAGACATACAACCTGGTGCCGATCGGCACCATGGCGCACGAATACCTGCAGGCATTCCAGTCCTTTGGCGTGCGCCTGCGCGATTTTCAAAAGGCAGCGCTGGAAGACTGGGTGCAGGAATACCGGGGCGACCTCGGTACTGCGCTCACCGATGTTGTCGGCATGGATGCGTTCCTGGCCGATTTCGACCTGTACTTCGCCAAGCTGTTCGACGGCTTGCGCCACGACTCGGGCGATCCGGTCGAATGGGGTGAAAAAGCCCTGGCTCACTACGCCAGGCTGCGGCTTGATGCACATACCAAGCGCCTGGTCTTTTCCGACGGCCTCGATCTGCCGAAAGCCTTGGCGCTGCACCGGCACTTCGCCAACCGGACAATGACAGGCTTCGGGATAGGCACGAACCTCAGCAATGACACCAATATTCCGCCGCTGAACATCGTGATGAAGTTAATGAGCTGTAACGGTCAGCCCGTGGCCAAGCTGTCGGACTCGCCCGGCAAGACCCTGTGCACCGATACGACCTTCCTGGCTTATCTGAGCCAGGTATTCAACCAGGCACTTCCATCTCGCCGTCATCCGCCGAGTCAGCCCCATCACCAAACGACACAAGGCGCCCTCGAACCTGATCGGCCCGCTGGGACTGGTACTCGCTGATTTCCGCGGCGTTTTCTTCTGCCGGCTGGCCGCTACCGCGCTTGGGCGCGGCGGCCGAGCATATAAAAGCATTCACAATGTGTGCGAAGCGCGATTGGTCGTCCATGAGTCACCTTGCCGTTGAGATAGTTGACCAAGGGTAATACTGATGAATATGAGCGTGTCTGCGCTGCATCACAAAAATGCGCGCCGCGGACATCGAGTTCTGTGGTAGTGCCGGCTTCTACAACTGGCATCGCTACGATGCGGAAATAGGGCCGAATCCGCCCTAATTGAGTTCTATAGTGATGTTTTCGACAAGGAGACCAGCATGCTTAAGACCTACCACGGGAGCTGCCACTGCCAGGCAGTCAAATATGAAGCCGACCTCGATCTCAGCCAGGGAACCGGCAAGTGCAACTGCACTATCTGCAGCAAGGCCCGGAACTGGGGTATGGTCATCAAGCCCGAGGCATTCCGGCTGCTGGCCGGCGACGGCGAGCTGCTCGACTACCGCTGGAACAGCATGCAAGGCCGCCGGCGCTTCTGCCGCCATTGCGGCATCAGCCCGTTTTCCGATGGCTATGTGGAAGAGATCGGCGGGGCCTACGTGACGATCAATGTCATGACACTCGACGATGTCTCACCGGAGGAACTGATCTCCAGCCCCGTCACCTACATGGACGGGCGCCATAACAACTGGTTCAATCCACCCGCCGAGACGCGCCACCTGTGAAACTTGGCACGGCGCCGCCTTGCCGGGCACCTGGCCGGTCACGCTCTTAAGATCACGGGCCAACAGTTGCCCGGCGAGTTGCAGCGTGCGGGCGTTGGATAGCCACGATCTCATTTCGTTGGTTCGGAAACCGGTGTGCCGGAAGCGGTGAATGCGCTCCAGTTGAAGCCGTGCAGCTCGTACTGGGCGGGCAGGGGGTAGCTGGCGGGCGTGCAAGGGGGCAGGGCATCGCCCAATTGCACGTTCAGCTCGGTGTAGCCGTGCAGTGCGCGCCCGACCAGGCAGGCGAGGATATAGGCGCCGTAGGCGTTGTGATGGGTAGGATCCCGGCCTGCCTGTGAGAACGCCTGGGGCGCCTGCGCCGGCCCCAGCGTCTGATACATGGCCGCCCCCATCGCGGTCAGGTCGATCAGCGGCACCTGCCGCTGCGCTGCCAGTCTGCGCACCGCCTCGTCATACCCCGCGTGGCTGTTCTCGATTAAACCGGCGGCGTTGAAGGTGCGGCGCGCGACCGGCGTGGCCAGCACCGGCAAGCCGCCGTGCTGGCGCACGTCCGCGACCAGGGCCGCCAGGAAGCCGCTGTAGGCCTGCTCCGGCGCGGAATACGCGCGCGCGTTCTCCTTCTTTTCGTCATTGTGGCCGAACTGCAGGACCACGATATCGCCGGGGCGAATGTCGGAAGCGAGCTTGTCCCATCGCTGGCTGCTGAGGAAGGATTTCAGGGAGTGGCCATTGCGCGCATGATTGGCCACCGCCAGTGCCGGATCGATGAAACGCGCCAGCATTTGGCCCCAGGAGGCGGCGTCGCCCGTCGCTTGCGCCGCCACCGTGCTGTCGCCGGCGAGCAGGATCCGGCGGGCAGCCACCGGCTTGATCTCGATGGCGCGGATGGCATCCTCCAGGCCGGCCAGGCTGATGCTAAGCCGGTCGTCCCAGGCCCGTCCGCGCGCCTCTTCGCCGCCGAGGCTCACGCCGGGTGCAGCGCTCACGTCGGTCCATTCCTTGACCAGTGCCGGGTTGCGCACGTTGACGACGAAGCGGCGCGTCACCGTCGCCCCGGGGGCAAGCTCAACCGGCGCGCCAACCAGCTGGCGCTCTTCCGCCCACAACAAGGCGCGTAGCGCACGGTCGCTGCGCAAGGTCAGCGTGACTTGATAGTCGGCCGGCGGCACCTTGACTGCGAAGGCAAAATCGCCGCTGCCAGGACGTGACACCAGGCCGAATCCTGCCTGCTCGGCATAGGGCTTCCGGACCGCCGTGCCACCCGGCTCGCTGTTGAACGTGAAGCGCTGCGGCGCCATTTCGGCGAAGGCGTGGTTCGACGTTGCCAGGCATAAGGCCGCTGCGAGGCCGAGTAGGGAACGCGCAAAGCGAGCCGGGATAGGTTTCAAGGATGGGGGAAATGTGCTTGGCATGATGTCGTGAAAGGAAATGGATGGTACCGCAACCAAAGTGCAATGGTACCGCAACCAGGCGGTCTTGGGGAGTACTTGCTCACATGAACTTACTGTCTTTACGTCGACGAGTGCGGCGCACTTCCGGATTTCTCCACTGCCGCAGTGTGAATTTTCGTTGCCGAATTTAGTCAAATTCGCAATTGCAGCCTCAGCGCAAACCTGGGCACACTCATTGCACGACAGACACACCCGCGCACATGGTTCGAGCATGACTCCGATGCGCGGTGCTCGCTCCATTAAGTTCGGTCACGGGGCGCTGCGTGCGCATGATGATTCGCGCTTGCCCTGACTTTGCATTAAAAGGATTGGATTGCGGCAGTCTCGCCCCAATGCCGCGCAGGTATCGTCCCGGCGCGATACCCGTAAATCAGGGGCATATATAATAATCAGGAGATAGTATGAAAAAAACACTTTGCACTCTGGCAGTGGCCACCGCGGCCCTATGTGCCGCCTCGGTCTCGCAAGCCGCCGTCTGGTCCACCTCGGCACAGTACGGCAGCTATAACTCGGGGCCCTATAACTTCAACAATGACATCTGGGGCGCGGGCGCTGGGCCGCAGACCATCTGGGTCAATTCTCCAAGCGACTGGGGTGTGTGGTCGAATCAGCCGAACACGGGTGGCATCAAGTCCTATCCACACATCGGTTACAACGTCGGCAAAACCATCAGTTCGTTGTCGCGCCTGACCGCCACCGTGTCGGCCACCACTCCCGCCGGCGGCGCCTGGTCGTCTACCTTCGACATTTGGGGCGGCAACAATGCCTACGAGATCATGTTATGGTTGAACTACACCGGTACGTCGAACGGCTGCGGCAACGTCAAGCCGATCTCGTACAACTGGAGCGCGGCTGGCTGTGCCATTCCGGTGTACACCAACGTGTCGGTAGGTGGCGGCACCTGGAACATCTACCGTGGCACCAACGGCGGCAACCAGGTCTTTTCGTTCTTGCGCACCACTAAGACCAACAACACCACGGTCGACGTTCTCGCCATCCTGAATTACCTGAGAAACAAGGGCTGGATGGGTGACGTTCAGATGGGCCAAGCGCAATACGGCTTCGAGATCACCTCGTCGTCGGGCGGCATGAACTTCGGTTCGCGTAATTTCAGCGTGACTGCGTACTAAGGCAATCAGCGCCCCGGGGATGCGCAAAGCCCGGGGCGTTTTTCTCAGTCGAATACGAACCGTTTACTCGAAGAGAAATCTAACTGAGGTCAACGGGACACATGCATGCCCTGGACGGTACGGTTTATCTGTCTTATGAGTCAGCCTTGTGCTTCAGGGAGTGGAATTGAAGGGGAGGTGATCCTTCGTCCGCTCAATCCGGTTGAACGGCCGGGCATGAGCAACTTCCGTCCCTATCAGGCCACGCTTTCTGTGCTGGATGAACATCGTAGCATCGTAACCAGATTCCACAGCGGTGCGGACGGCCGCTTTCAGGTCTCCCTCGCCCCCGGCGTGTATGTGCTGCGTCCGGAATCGGATCAGGCCTATCCCTGGTCGCGGGAGCAGACGGTGACCGTACCAGAGAATGGATATATCTCTGTTCGTATCACCTATGACACGGGTATCCGGTGAGTCGATGCGGCCGGGCCAGTTCGAGATCCCACCGCATCGAACGCAAATAAAAAAGGCCGGGTTCCGCGCATGGCAGAACCCGGCCCTCGAGCGCGATTATTCTATGCGGCAAATCCAATGCGGGCAATACGGCTTGACCAGTCGCCCGCAGCGCTGATGCTTTCGTTGACGATCCAGGCGCGGCGCTGGTTCAACGGGTCAACTGTCACGGCCGAGTAATCGCCCCAGCGGAATCCGCCATAGGATGTCGGACTCGTATATACCGCCATGCCTGGTCCAGGGACGCATGGCCCATCCTGGTGGTCGCAGCCGGAGAAGCGCACCTGGGCGTTGGTGCCGGCTGCCGGGTCTGTCATTGACCAGGTCAGGAAGACATCATTGTCAATGTTTGCGACGATGGAAACATTGAAGTCGAACGAGGTCGACGTCGCGTAGAAGACATTGCTTTGGACCACCGTTGCGCTCGTGGTGTTGATCTGGTAAAACCTTGGCGTCGCGAAGCCGAAATAGTCGATGGTGTGGACTTGCCACAGCGAATCCCCGGTCTGCGTGCTCGCGTTGACAAAGCGCGCGTCCAGCGTGTCAAGCAAGGCGGTTGTGCCTGGCTGGGGAGCGGGGGGCGGCGGTGCATACGAATCGGCCGGCACATCGACTGGCCCCGTCAATTGGGTGGCGTTGGGCCTGCTGGAGTTGGTCAATGTGTACATTTGCAGTGAGCTGGCACCTGGGACCGCTGCAATCAAGTACGTATTCGCATTCTGATCCAATACGACAGGCGGCGCCAGCGTGCCCACCAGGCCGGTGAAAAGGGGAACCGAGAAGCCCCGGCCGTTGTAAAGGAGGGCTTTTGCTACCGCGAACATATCGGCGCCTTTGTAACCCGTCGTGCCGAAAATATTGGCGGTGATAATGATGGAATCCTGGTCCATTCCAAGTTGCGGATAATCCCAGAAATCATCGCTAAAGAAAGCGACATTTAATGCGTAGATGAAAAACGGGCCCAATGCATCCGCCGTCGTCGAGACCGCGATAAAGTGGCCCTGGACCGTGGGAGATTCCGCGAACGCTTCCGCTGTTACGATCCACCGGTTCCACACGCTGTCATAAACGGCGCGCGGGTCGAACAGCGTTTGCGCGAAATATCCAAAGAATGCCGCCAGCGAAATGCTGGTGCGCTGAGTTGGATCATCCCTTTGGAAAATGTCGATGTGCGAATTGGTTACCTCGACAAACTGAGCAATGCCGATCGCGCCATGCGTATCGGGCGGATACAATCCATCAACATTGCTTGCGCCTTCAAATTCGGGCCCGATAAGGTCCACGGGGGCGTGCGGTTTTAGTTGCGTAGTCCATGGCTTTTCAGCCGCAAACCCCTGCGCCCGCAGCTTTGCTTTCAGTGCGGCATACTTTTCGGCAGGCATGGTTGGCAGAAAGGGCTTCATGGGCGATACCGGTGGCGCCTTGCCACGCATATCTTCCAGCATCGATTCCAGCGTGCGAACCTGCGGCGCCGCTGCCTCAACTTTAGTGCCTACTTCGATGATCGAATGCCTCATTGTGTTTCTCCTTTTTGTCTTGCATAAATAGCGGCACTTGAATGAATCACGCATGGGGAGATGAATTTATGCGCGAAAAATGCTTATTGGCACGCTATGTGATATCGCGAAAACTGTACTCATTCCGCATTGGGGACTATGGTAAAAATTGAACGGATTGACATTGACTACGGTCAGGAAGTTAAAACCTCATCACGAGGCTCGCGCAATGGATATATTGCCGCGCCAATAAGCCCTTCTCCAGTCCGTCCAAGGTGGGCATCAGCTATGCGCCCAAGCACATCAGCGTCACATTAGGCGGTTATCGCCATGTTCAATTTCAAGCACTTTGTGGCCAAGCGGTTGCTGACCGCATCCCTGGACGGTGCCATGGCTCCGGCTGCGCGTTGAGCGAGAAGCCCATCTTGCGTAGATCCGCCGAAGGCTGAAGCCCTCGGCTTTTTTCGATAAAAAACAGAACGAGACATCGCCGCGTCGAAGTGGTGCCCAGGAAATTTACCGGAAACAGGCAACCACATGAATGTCTTTTAAATATAGAATACGCCAAACACAATAAACGACGGAGATAGTCATGAAACAAATGGTGTCACTTATCACTGCCATCGGCGTCCTCTCTGCGGCGGCATTCATCCCGTCGGCCGCCGCGCAGGACAGCGGGAAGACCCAGCTGGCCAAGGTCGAGGATCAGAGCGCCCGGATCAAATGGTGGCGCGAAGCCCGTTTCGGCATGTTCATCCACTGGGGCCTGTATTCCATCCCCGGGCGCGGCGAATGGGTCCAGTGGAACGAGCAGATTCCGGTGAGCGAATACGCCAAGCTTGCCGACCAGTTCAAGCCCAAGGATTTCAATCCGGAGACATGGGCCGAGGTAGCGAAGTCCGCAGGGATGAAGTACACGGTGCTCACGGCGCGCCACCACGACGGCTTCGCCTTATTCGACGATGGCGCCAATCCCTTCACCAGCGTGAATGCCGCGGCCCACCGCGATTTCGTGGGGGAGTATGTCAAGGCCGTGCGCAAGGCGGGCCTGGGCGTGGGGCTGTACTACTCGCCGCTGGACTGGCGCTTTCCCGGCTACATCATGCCCGATCTGCACAGCGATAGCGCGGAGGCCATGCGCGCACAGTATCACCGCCAGGTGCAGACCCTGCTGTCCAAATACGGGAAAATCGACGTGCTGTGGTTCGACGGCGGCGAGACCGACTGGCTGAACTTCGGCGCCGACTGGAAGCCCGCAAGCTGGGCCAAGCGCCCGAACGGCGAGCACTACAAGGGTAGCTTCAGCTGGGAACACGACAAGGTCCACACGATGCTGCGCCGTTTGCAGCCCGACGTCGTCATCAACGGCCGCGCCGATATGGAGGAGGATTTCCACGCGCGTGAAGGCGAGGGCGCGCTCGGCGACTTCGACAACCAGCACCCGTGGGAATTGTGCTCGACCATCGCCGGCGCGTGGGGCTACCAGCCCGGCAAAATGCCGCAACCGCTGGATCACTACATCCGTTTGCTCGTGAACGTGGTCGGGCGCGACGGCAACCTGCTGCTGAACGTCGGTCCCCGGCCGGACGGACAGATCGACCCGGCGCAAGTCGAACGCCTGCGCGAGATCGGCGCGTGGCTCGGCAAATACGGCCAGAGCATCTACGCGACCCGCGGCGGCCCGTTCCTGCCCGGCGAGTACGGCGCCTCCACGCACCGCGACAAGACGATCTACGTCCACGTCCTGAAATGGTCTGGCGACAAGCTGCTACTGCCTGCGATTCCCGCCAAGGTCGTCCAAGCACAGACCCTCACCGGCGGCAAGGCGAGTTTTATCCAGACCGAGCGCGGCATCGAACTCTCTGTACCGCCCGCAGGACGTAGCGACATGGACACCATCATCGCATTGGAGCTGGACTCGCCGGCCAGCAGGATCAAACCAGCGCAGTTGGCGAGTACGCAGAACAAGTAAGGATGAATGTCATGCATCGTCTCGCGCCGGCGCCGGCCAGCTACAGTTTCACGTTCACGCCGGCGGCGGCGCCGGCCCAAATACCGCGTTCAAACTACAACACAACCATACTTCATACATGATGAGACCACTTTT